>JAGTVE010000271.1 GCA_018224485.1 Thioalkalivibrio sp.
TCCGATCGCGATCGCCTGAGGCCAGTCGCGCTGCGTCTCGTAGACGTTCTGCAACCCCTCCAGCGCACGCAGACCCACCGAGGGTGAATCCATCAGCTCCCGGAACACGCCCTCGGCCCGGTCGAAGACGCCCGCCAGCATGAAGTCGCGCCCGGCCTCGTACATCGCCTGCGCACGTTGGGCATCGGTCAGCGACGGCCGCGCCGCCAGGTTCTGATGAATCCGGATCGCGCGGTCGACCTCGCCGCGCCGGCGGAACAGACGGCCGAGGATCAGGTGGGTCTCGAAGGTCTCGTGATCGATCTCGACCACTTCGATGAATGCCTGCAGCGCGCGGTCGGTCTGGTCGTCCAGCAGGTAGCGGACGCCCTCGAGGTAGCGGTCCAGCGGAGGCTCGCGCACCGGCGGCCGCCGGGCCTCCGCATAGCGTGCGGCATACCAGCCGCTGGCTGCCGCCACCGGCAACAGCAGCAGGAGCCATTGGCCGGTCATGACGGGATCAATGATCGGATTCCGCGAAGGCTTGGTTCACTCGTTCGCGCAGTTCCTTGCCGGGTTTGAAATGGGGCACGTGCTTCCCCGGGAGGGCGACACCCTTGCCCGTCTTCGGGTTACGGCCAATGCGCGGCGGTCGGAAATGCAGGGCGAAACTGCCAAAGCCCCGGATTTCCACGCGGTCGCCGTGAGCAAGCGCCTGGCTCATCCGTTCGAGAACCGCCTTCACGCAAAGCTCCACGTCCTTGCCGGGAAGATGGGGGGTCTTCTCAGCAAGCTTCTCAATGAGTTCCGATTTCGTCATCATAACCCCCCCGTTTTTCTATTGTTGTTCGCCGGCGGACGGCCGCGATGTGCGTCGCTGCATCGGCTGATCGCCCGGGCAGTCCCCAATGGCTAACCGCGAAAGAACGGGTCAGCATGCCGCCAGCTCTCGGGACACGGCAATGCAGGTCGGGCATCGCCGATGCCCGACCCATGCAGTCCCCTAACGGCGCTCAGTCCGACCTGCTCTGCATCTTCTCCTTCAGCAGTTCGCCGAGCGAGGTGGTTGCAGTGGTGCCGGTGCCGCTGTAGTCCTGCACCATCTCCGCCTCTTCCTGGAAGTCCTTCGCCTTGATCGAAAGGCTGATCGCGCGGGTCTTCTTGTCGACGCCCATGAACTTGGCCTCAACCTTGTCACCGATCTTCAGCACGCTCCGGGCGTCCTCCACCCGATCACGCGAGATGTCCGCCGCCCGCAGAATGCCGTCGATGCCATCGGCCAGTTCCACCACTGCGGCCTTCGCATCCACTTCCTTCACGACGCCGGAGACGATGCTGCCCTTCGTGTGCTCCGCGACAAAGCTGGAGAACGGGTCGCGATCCAGCTGCTTCAGGCCGAGCGAGATGCGCTCGCGCTCGGGATCCACGGACAGCACGACCGCTTCCACTTCGTCCCCCTTCTTGAAGTTGCGGATGGCCTCCTCGCCAGGAACCTGCCAGGAGAGGTCGGACAGGTGGATCAGTCCATCGATACCGCCTTCCAGGCCCACGAAGACCCCGAAATCGGTGATCGACTTGATCACGCCGCGGACCTTCTCGCCACGGTTGTGGTTCGCGGCGAAGTCCTCCCAGGGATTCGACTGGCACTGCTTCATGCCCAGCGAGATCCGGCGCCGTTCCTCGTCGAGATCGAGGATCATCACCTCGACCTCGTCACCGATCGCAACCGCCTTGCCGGGGTTCACGTTCTTGTTGGTCCAGTCCATCTCGGAGACGTGCACCAGCCCCTCGACGCCGTCCTCGATCTCCACGAAGCAGCCGTAGTCGGTGATGTTGGTCACGCGGCCAAAGATCCGGGTCCCGGTCGGGTAGCGCCGGGTGATGTTCTCCCACGGATCCTCGCCCAGCTGCTTCAGACCGAGCGAGACGCGCATGCGCTCGCGGTCGAACTTGAGGACCTTCACGTCCACCTCGTCCCCGATGTTGACCACATCGGAGGGGTGCTTGACCCGCTTCCAGGCCATGTCGGTGATGTGCAGCAGGCCGTCGATGCCGCCGAGATCCAGGAATGCGCCGTAGTCGGTGAGGTTCTTCACGATCCCCTTCACCACCACGCCTTCCTGCAGGTTCTTCAGCAGTTCCTCGCGCTCGGCGCTGTACTCCTGTTCCACGACCGCGCGGCGCGACACCACCACGTTGTTGCGGCGGCGGTCCAGCTTGATCAGCTTGAACTCCAGTTCCTTGCCTTCGAGGTACGCGGTGTCACGCACTGGGCGCACGTCCACGAGCGAACCGGGCAGGAATGCGCGGATGTCCCCGAGCTCGACGGTGTAGCCACCCTTCACCTTGCCAGAAATCTGGCCAACGACGTACTTCTCGTCCTCCATCGCCCCCTCGAGGCGGTCCCAGGCCTTGGCGCGCTTGGCCTTTTCCCGCGACATGCGGGTCTCGCCAAAGCCATCCTCCGGGGTCTCCAGGGCGACCTCCACCACGTCGCCGACCTGGACCTCCAGTTCCCCACGCTCGTTCATGAACTGTTCGGTGGGGATTACTCCCTCGGACTTCAGTCCGGCGTTGACCAGGATGACGTCGGGGCCCACCTCGATGACGGTGGCACTGAGAATGGCACCCGGCTGCATCTGGGTGTAGGCCATGCTCTCTTCGAGCAGTTGCGCAAAACTTTCACTCATGGATTTGTTAAACCTGTGATTGGACGGTCTGCGGCGGGATGCCGCACCCGGGTTTTGGTTGAACACCCCCCGTCGCAACGGGGACGATGGACGACGGATTCAGTACGTGTTGCGTAAACAAGGCGTCGTATATCTTCACTTCGATTCACCGGATGAGAGAATGCCGGCGATCCGTTCCCGGATCATCGCCACCACCTCGTCAATGCCGATTCCGGTGGTATCGAGGATCCAGGCGTCCGGTGCCGGCTTCAGCGGA
>JAGTVE010000272.1 GCA_018224485.1 Thioalkalivibrio sp.
AATCGCCCCCTTATCGCGCCATTTTTGCCCGCAAAAACGCGGCCACAAGTCGAAAGCAGCCTGTCTTCCCGCTTCATGACGCTGGTACCGAACCAGGGCGCCTTAGAGGGCATTTCGGGCCCCCAAAAGGTGCCTCTAAGCGCCTTCAGACAGCCCAATCGGAGTGTTTTTACCAGTATTTCCGAGACTTCGCTTGGTCCGACCCCCGCTCGGCGGCCTCAGCGGATGGTGCCGAACAGGCGCAGGGAGCCATCGGGTCGCATTTCGGCGACGATGCCTCCGCCAGAGGGCGTGAATTCACCCGTGAGTGCGGAGATGTTTACCTGGTGCGTAACCATAACCACCGGCGCGCCGGGCGGCAGTTCCTGCAGGAATTCGCGTGCGGCCTGGGTGCGTGCCGGCCTCTCGCTGCGCTGCTGGAAGAATGAATCCAGCGCCGGGAGCGGTTCGACGGGACCGAGATCAAGCAGGCGGGCGGTCTCGAGGCAGCGGCACCAGCGACTGGAGTACACGCGGGCCTCGTTGATGCCGGCGGCACGCAGCCGATCGCCCAGGGCTCGCGCCTGTTCCCGGCCGGCCTCGGAGAGGTTGCGCTGGGTGGAGCAATCGTCGAGCCGGAAGCCTGGTGGGTCTCCGGTGCCAGGGGCCAGTGCGTGACGAAGCAGGAGCACGGTGCCGGGTTCCCGCAGCCCGCTGAGTACACTGCTGTCCGCAACCGCCGGGGCGGAGAGCATCAGTGCCAGCACCAGCAGCCCGGCGAACGCGGCGCGACAGCGGTCCGCGGGGTCGGACCAAGCCAAAGCCATGATATTGCGCAAGAAACGGTGCAAGATTACCCCCAATTGGACCCTTATCCGGCCATTTTTGGCCCCAAAAATGCGGCGCAAGGCAAGGGGCCGCCCAGCTCCCCGCGCACAGGACCGGTTCCCGACCCGCGGCAACCCCTCGAAGGCCATTTTTGGGGGCAAAAAGGGGCCTTTAAGGCCTTTCTGGCCCGCAAAATCGGACGGTTTATTTTATCTTTCAATCACTTGCCTTGGTCCGACCCCCAAAGTTCGGTTTGGGGGCTGGGGGGCTTGGGCCGGCGGCGGGCGCCGCGGCGGCTGCCCATCTTCTGCTGGATGTCGCGGCTCTCGGCCCGGCTCTCGGGCTGGCGGCGCACGGCGATCAGGCGCTGACGGGCCTCGCGGGCGGCGGCGATGTGGTCGACGATCGGCGAGGGGTAGTCGCGACCGATGTGCACGCCGGTCGCGCGCTGCAGCTCATCCGGCATAAGCCACGGCTCGTGGATGAAGGCGTCCGGTACCGGCTCCAGTTCCGGGACCCAGCGGCGGATGAAGACACCCTTGGGATCCTGGTCGAAGGACTGCTTCACCGGGTTGTAGATGCGCAGCGCGTTGATACCGGTCGTGCCGGACTGCATCTGCACCTGGTTGTAGTGGATGCCGGGCTCGTAGTCGGTGAAGACGCGGGCCAGGTGCAGCGAGGGCTCGCGCCAGGGCAGCCACAGATGGTAGGACGAGAAGGCCATCAGCATCGCGCGCATGCGGAAGTTCAGCCAGCCGGTGGTGTTCAGGGACCGCATGCAGGCATCCACCAGCGGGAAGCCGGTCTCGCCCTGCGCCCAGGCCCGGTAACGCGCCGGGTCGAAGGCGTCCTCGCGCAGGCCATCGCAGCCAGGCAGCAGGTTGCGGAACTCGATCGAAGGCCGCGCTTCCAGCTTCTGGATGAAGTGGCAGTGCCAGTGCAGCCGCTCCTCGAAGGAGCGTAGCGAGCGCCGCCATGCCTTGGCCTCCGGGCTCATGTCGCCCTTTAAGCCGGCGACGCGCGCGCGGCTCGCGTGGACCACCTCCCGCAGGGAAAGGCTGCCCCAGGCGAGGTGCGGACTGAGCCGCGAACAGGCTTCCCACGCGGTCAGCGGGCTGGACATGCCACCCTGGTAGGCCTTGCCGCGGTCGGCAAGGAAGCTCGCGAGCGTCTCTTCGCCTGCCTCACGTCCACCGGGTTGCAGCGAGACGCCCGCCTCCGGTGCCACGGATTCGTCGGGCCGGTCGGGCAGTGGATCCGTGCGCAGGCCGGGCACGGGTGTCAGCGCGCCCGGAACGGCGGTGACGGGCTTCGCCATGCGCCGCTCCCAACGCCCGGCCCAGCCGTCGCGATTGCGCAACCCGCGAACCACACCGTGTTGCGGCAGCTCGACCCACTCGACCCCCCGGTCTCGGGCCCAGGCTGCCACCCGGCGGTCACGGGCAAAGGTCCAGCCGTTGCCGGTCTCCTCGTGCGACCAGAGGGTGCTGACGCCTGTCTCTCGATGCAGTTCGTCGAGAACGGCGACGATCTCGCCGCGGCGCAGCAGCAGGGGCTGACCCAGGCGGGTGAGCTCTCCGTCCAGTGTCTGCAGGCAGCGGCGGATGAAGACCCAGTGGCGCCAGGCCGCGTCCGGCTGCGCCCAGAGCTCGGGCTCGATCACATAGAGCGGCAGGACCGGCCCGCGCTCGGCGGCGGCGGCCAGCGGCTGGTGGTCCTGCACGCGGAGGTCGCGCTTGAACCAGACCAGCTGCACGGGGCGGTCGGGTGATTTCGTCATATGTGCTTCCCGGG
>JAGTVE010000273.1 GCA_018224485.1 Thioalkalivibrio sp.
GAGCTCCGGGAGCTCGGCGGCCTCTATCGTTCCCATCCGATGCTGGCCGTGCTGTTCATGGTGCCGGCCCTGTCGCTCGCCGGGCTGCCGCCGCTCTCCGGCTTCTTCGCGAAGTTCATCATCATCCGGGCCGGGATCGAGGTGGAGGCCTGGCTGGCCGTCGCGGTCGCGCTGATCGTCGGCCTGCTCACGCTCTATTCAATGGTGAAGATCTGGAACGAGGTCTTCTGGAAGGCGCAGCCGGAGGGCGGCGCCGGCCCCCAGGTCGCGCAGGGGTCGCTGGTCTGGATGTGGACTCCGATCGTGGCGCTGGCGCTGATGACCGTGATGATCGGTCTCTACGGTCAGCCGGTCTTCGAGATGGCGGAGAGGTCCGCCGCCCAGCTGCTCGACACCTCGGGCTACATCGAGGCCGTGCTCGGGGGGAATCCCCGATGATCGCGCTGGTCTGGAACGTCGCGCTGATGCTGATCTGGGTCGTGCTGACCGGTGCGTTCACCGGGGCCAACCTGGTGGTCGGCTTCGTGCTCGGCTACCTGATCCTTGGCCTGGCGTTGCGCGACCGCCCGGAATTCGCGAAGTACATCGGCAAGGTACCGAGGTTCATCGGTTTCATCGGCTATTTCATCTGGGAGCTGCTGCTGTCGAATCTGAAGGTCGCCTATGACGTGCTCACGCCCACGCATCACATGTGCCCCGGCGTGATCGCGATGCCGCTGGAGGCCAGGACCGACGGAGAGATCACCATCGTGGCCAACCTGATTTCGCTGACGCCCGGGACGCTGAGCCTGGACGTATCCACCGACCGCAAGGTTCTGTACATTCACGTGATGTACCTGGTCGATCGGGACGAGGTGATCCGTGGCATCAAGTCCTTCGAGGCCCGCATCCTCGAAGTGCTGCGCTGAGGGTCCGACATGGTTCTGCAATTCGCGATCATCGTTTCCTATGCATTGCTCAGCCTGGCGCTGCTGCTGGGCTTCATCCGCCTGGTTCTCGGGCCGTCCTTGCCCGATCGGGTGGTGGCGCTGGAACTGCTGGCCTCCCTGACGGTGGGGTTCATCGCGGTGTCGGTGGTCGCGAGCGGGCGGGCGCCCTTTCTGGACGTCGCGATGGTGCTGGCGCTCACGGCCTTCCTCGCGGCCGTGGGCTTTGCGCGCTACCTGGAAAAGGGAGGACACCGCGTTGATCATTGAATGGCTTACGGCCTTTGTGCTGCTCGCCGGATCGGTCTTCATGCTCATCGCCGCGCTGGGCGTGTTGCGCATGCCCGACCTGCTCACCCGCATGCATGCCACCACCAAGGCCGGCGTTCTCGGTGCGGGCCTGACGATGGTGGCTGTCGCGCTGCACTTCGGGACGGAACCGGTGATCGCGAAGGCGGTGGCGGTGATCGCCTTCCTGGCCCTGACCGCACCCGTGGCCGCGCATGCGATCGGGCGGGCCGGACATTTCGTGGGGGTGCCGCTGTGGGAGAACACCCGAGTGGACGAGCTGCAGGGTCGCTACAACGAGGAGACGCATACGCTCGCGTCCTCGGACGAGGGCGAGGCCGCCGAATCCGACAGCTCCGCGCGGGAGAACTGACCCGGCGGACAGCCTTCAGACCGCCGGGGGGGTGGTTGTAGGAGCGGCTTGTAGCCGCGATCGGGGGTGGGGCTGTGCCCAGGGCCATCGCGGCCGGAGGCCGCTCCCACAAAGGCCGCTCCTACAGAGATCGCTCCCACAGAGATCGCCCCGACAGAGGCCGCTCCCACTATGGCTGGACCCGTGTCAGGCCGCGTAGCGCTCCTTCGCCTCGCGTGCGGCGCGGGCCTCGGCCTCGGAATAGGCCTTGCCCGACCACAGCATCTCGTAGGCGATCTCCTCGTTGCCGTTCTCGCAGAGCTCCAGGACCTCCTGGAACAGCGGCTGGAAGGTCTCGCTTCGGTGCGACTGCTCGTGGTCCTCGAAGGAGTTCCAGAAGGTGATGATCAGGGCCTCGCGGTCCTTCAGCGGGCTGTCGACGGCCTGGCCGACGGTCGAGCCCTCGTTGGAGACCGCGCCCGAGTTCATCGCGACGAACCCGCCGACGAATCCGGTATCCGAGTGATAGGTCTTCACGTTCTCGCAGAGCACTGCCACGCGCTCCTGCAGGTCGTCGACCGAGTACTCCGGCTTGAGGATCACGCGGTTAAGCGTCACGACACCATCGTGCGGGAAGTTGTTGATCAGTTGCGTCATGGTGTTACCTCCTCGTGGATGTGCCGCCCCGACGGGGCGTTTCAGTACATCGTTGAGGTCTAATATAGATAACCTAGTAAAACACTCAAGATTCCCTTGTGCGTTGTCGGGCAAGGGAACTTCCGGGCCTCAGACGTAGTAGATCAGCAGCGAGCCGGCGAGGATGATCGCGACCCACAGGACCATGCTGCCGGTTGGCCAGGTGCGGGCCAGCACGCTCCCCGGACCGTGGTGCCGCGCGAGTCCCGTCACGAAGGCCGCGATGCTCCGCCGCGAGAGGGTCAGCAGGCCCTGCCAGGCGGCACCGCCCCGGTCGCCGACCCAGCGCGCGGTGGCCGGCAGCGCGCGCCGGTAGAGCCAGTCGGTATCGATGCTGATCTTCGGCTCGCCGCCGACGTGCTTCAGCAGCAGGAAGAACCCGAGCCCGGTGAACAGCAGCAACTGCAGTTCCCAGAACAGGTGGTCGAGGGTGTAGGCGTTGTAGTCCACCGGCGCGGGCAGGAAGCCGTACAGCCACGCCGGGTACACGCCGATGAAGACGCAGAAGAAGGCGGCGATGCCCATCGCGAGCAGCATGTTCCAGGGCGCCTCCTGCGGGCGCAGCCCCGAATCCCTGCCCAGGAAGGTGAAATAGGGCAGCTTCAGGCCGGTATGCAGGAAGGTTCCCGCCGATGCCATCGACAGCATCAGCCAGATCCACATGCGGTAATCCACCGCGGCGGCCTCGACCACCATGGTCTTGCTCACGAAGCCCGAGAACAGCGGGAAGGCCGAGATCGAGAACGCCCCGATCATGTACAGCAGGAAGGTGTAGGGCATGTACCTGTAGAGGCCGCCGAGCTCGGTGAGCTTGCTCTTGCCGGTCATGTGGATCACCGCACCGGCGCCCATGAACAGCAGGGCCTTGTACAGGATGTGGGTGAAGGCATGCGACGCCGAGCCGTTCAGCGCGATGGCGGTGCCCATGCCGACGCCGGCGACCATGTAACCCACCTGGCTGATGATGTGGTAGGCAAGCAGCCGGCGGATGTCGTTCGCGAGCACGGCGTAGACCACGCCCCACAGCGCCATGACGGCGCCCATCCAGACCAGCAGTTCGGTGCCTGGGAAGCCGCGGATCAGAACGTAGACCGCGGTCTTCGTGGTCAGCGCGCTCAGGAAGATCGCGCCGGTGACCGTGGCCTCCGGATAGGCGTCGCTGAGCCAGGCATGCAGTGGCGGCACCGCGGCGTTGATCATGAACCCGATCAGGATCAGGTAGAAGGCCGGGCCGGTGATGTCGATCTGTTCGAAGGCAATGCTTCCGGTCTGGGTATAGAACAGCGCGATGCCGCCCAGCAGCATCACGCCGCTCGCCGTGTGCACCAGCAGATAGCGCATGCCCGCCGCGTAGGATTGCGGGGTCCGGCGGCGCCAGATCAGCCAGACCGAGGCCAGCATCATCAGCTCCCAGAAGACATACAGCGTGACCAGGTCGCCGGCAAAGACCACGCCCACCGCCGCGGCCGCATAGATGAGCGCGGCCACGTGCTGCACGTTGTCCTTCAGGTGCAGCGAATAGATCGTGCCGATCACGGTGATCAGCGAGAACACGTAGGCGAAGACGAGGCTCAGCGTGTCGACCCGGCCCGGGACGAGGTCGAGGCCCAGGAACTGGAGGCTCCCGTAGGTGCCCGGGGCAATGGTCCAGACCACCCAGAGGAAGACGAGCGAGAGCAGCAGCCGGTAGCCCTGCTGCACGCGGCCCCGCAGGAACGGGATGACCAGCGTACCGAGGATCAGCAGCAGCGACGGGTGCAGCCAGGTCCCGGAGGCGAGCGCGCCGGTCTCAGTCATCGCGCTTCTCCGGCGGTTCCGGTGCCCCTGCCCGAGGTCTTCCGTCGGGCAGCGCGTCGTCGTAGTAGTCCTCGGACCGGTACAGGAAGGCGTAGCCGAGCAGCTTCGACACCACGATGATCAGCACACAGGAGACGAACCCGTACAGCGCGCCGAAGCCGCCGATGCTGTCGAAGGGAAAGCGGCCGTAACCGGTCGGAATGAATACGTCCGCGATCACCAGCAGCGCCATCAGGGCCAGCATCACCCAGGTCAGCGGCCGCGCGTTCTTCACCAGGTATTCCAGGAACCGGCTCATGCTGACCTCGCTATGGCGTTGCTGTTGGCTGGATCGCCAGCCCCCCACCCCAGCCCTCCCCCGCGAGCGGGGGAGGGGGCCTTGCATGGCTCGGTATGGCGCGCTCCGGGGCGGCTGGGGTTGAAGGCGTCGGGTGTGGGCGGGCGCCAAGAGTCAATGCAGCCGCAAGCGTCACGGGAACATTCCCTCGAGCAGTCCGCGCAGCGGCCCCGCGAGGAAGAACATCGCGAACGCGCCCAGCGCGGTGAAGCTCAGTGGCGCGACGCACAGCAGCGGGGCCTCCTGGATGCCGCCGGTGTAGCCGTCCTGCGGTGGGCGCAGGAACGCGCGGATTACCGGCGGGATCAGGTAGGCGACGTTCAGCAGGGTGCTGGCCAGGAACACCGCGATCATCAGCTGCTGCCCGCTGTCGAGTGCGCCGAGGATCAGGTGCCACTTGCTCCACAGCCCGCCCATCGGCGGCGCCCCGATCACGCACAGCGCCCCGAGCAGAAAGGCGCCCATGGTGAACGGCATGCGCCGGCCCAGCCCGTCCATCTGGCTGATGTCGGTCTTCTTTGTCGCCACGTAGATCGCGCCGGCACAGAAGAACAGCGTGATCTTGCCGAAGGCGTGCATCGCGATGTGCATGCCGCCGCCGATCGCCGCGATCTGGTTGGCGAGCATTGCGCCGAGCACGATGTAGGAGAGCTGGCTTACCGTGGAGTAGGCGAGCCGGGCCTTCAGGTTGTCCTGCTGCAATGCGACCAGCGAGGCCGCGACGATCGTGAAGGCGGCGATGTACATCACCCACTCGGTGGTCACCAGTTCCTGCAGGTAATCCAGCCCGAACAGGTAGATGCTGACCTTCAGCACGGTGAACACGCCCGCCTTCACCACCGCGACCGCGTGCAGCAGCGCACTGACCGGAGTGGGTGCAACCATCGCCTCCGGCAGCCAGCGGTGGAAGGGCATCAGCGCGGCCTTGCCGATGCCGTACATGTAGAGCAGCAGCAGGATCGCGCCGACGCCGTGGCCGACCTTGCCCTCCATGATGCCGCCATCGGTGAAGTCCAGCGTGCCGGTCAGGGACCAGGTGAGCAGGATCGCCAGGAGCTGGAAACCGATCGAGGTGCCGAGCAGCAGTCCGAGATAGACGCGGGCCCCGCGTTTGGCCGCCTCGTTGCCCTTGTGCGCGACCAGCGGGTAGGTGGAGATCGACAGGATCTCGTAGAACACGAACAGCGTGAACATGTTCTTCGCGAAGGCGATCCCCAGCGCGCTGAACAGCGCGATCGCGAAGAAGGCGTAGAAGCGGGTGTGATGCTTCTCCTTCGCGCCTCGCATGTAGCCGATCGCGTACAGCGCGGTGACGATCCACAGACCCGAGGCGACCAGTGCGAAGAGCATGCCCAGCGGCTCGACCTCGAACGCGATGGCCAGGCCGGGCATCAGTTCGAAGAGTTCGAGGCTCGGACGACCGCCCGCCTGCACCTCGGGCAGCACCTGCAGCACCACCGTGAACATGGTGGCGGCGGTCAGCACCATCACCGTGTCGCGCAGGTTCGGGAGCCGCGCGAAGAGGAGCATCAGCAGCATCCCCGCGAGCGGGGTCGCGAGCGCCAGCCCGATGGCCGTCCCGGCGCTCACGGATAGCCCCCCAGAAGGATCTCGGCGGCCCGGGTCGCGGCGCCGATCGGCAATGCCGTGTGGATCCCGAAGACCACGCTCGCCAGTGCCAGGGTCCAGGTCGGCAGCAGCAGCGCCGGATGGGCCTCGCGCACCGGCGCGGCGCCGGCCGGACGCTCGCGGAAATAGGCGGCCTCGACCACCCGCCAGATGTAGATCACCGCGATCAGGGAGGTCGCGAGCAGGAACACCGCGATCGGCCAGAGCCCGGCCTCCAGCGCCGCCAGCAGCAGGTACCACTTGGTGACGAAGCCCGCCGTCAGCGGGATGCCGATCAGGCTCAGGCCGCCGACCACGAACGCCGCCATCGTCCACGGCATGTCCCGGGCGATGCCGGCCATGGCGTCGATGCGCGTGCTCCCGATGCGGTAGACGATCGCACCCAGCGCCATGAACAGCGCCGCCTTGGTGACCGCGTGGTTGAACAGATGCAGCATCGCCGCCATCAGCCCGAGCGTGCTGGCGAAGCTGAACCCGAGGATGATGTAGCCGACCTGGGCCACGCTGGAATAGGCCAGCATCCGCTTCACGTCCGCCTGGAAGATCGCCACGATCGACGGGATCAGGATGCCCAGCAGCGCGAGCGGCATCAGCACGTAGCCCATCGGCAGCACGCCGAAGGAGAACTCGACCCCGAACACTGAGTAGAAGAAGCGCAGCAGCACGTAGATCGCAACCTTGGTCGCGGTGGCCGACAGGAACACCGTGACCATCGAGGGCGCGTAGGTGTAGGCGTTGGGCAGCCACAGGTGCAGCGGGAACAGCGCGAGCTTCAGGGAGACGCCGACGGCGATGAACGCGAAGGCCGCCCGGATCGTGCTGGTGTCGCGTACCGCGGGCAGCCGCTCGGCCAGGTCCGCGAGATTCAGGGTGCCGGTCATCATGTACAGGAAGCCGATGCCGATCAGCAGGAAGGTGGTGCCGATCGTGCCCATGATCAGGTAGGTGAACGAGGCCAGCAGCGCGCGCCGGTCTCGTCCCATCGCGATCAGCGCGTAGGAGGCGATTGCCGAGATCTCGAAGAACACGAAGATGTTGAAGGCATCGCCGGTGATCGCGATGCCGAGCAGACCGGCGTTGGCCAGGAGAAAGGCCGTGTAGAACCAGGCGATGCGGTCCCGCGGTATCTCCTGCTCCACGCTGTCGCGCGCGAAGGGCATCACGATCGCGCTGATGCCGGAGACGATCAACAGCACCAGGGCGTTGGCCGTGTCGACCCAGTATTCGATTCCGTACGGGGGCTCCCAGCCGCCGTGGGCGTAGCTGATCGGGTCTCCGGCCCAGACGGCCTCGAGCAGCAGGGCGGACACCAGGAACGTGGCCCAGCAGACGGCCGTGGTCAGGGCCCACGCCAGCGTCGGCCAGCGCACCAGGAACATCAGCAGGGGCGCCGCGAACAGCGGCAGCAGCACCTGCAGCGCGGGCAGATGGTGCTCGATCATGCGTCCTGCTCGTCCTGAGCGTTGATCTCGTCCTCCTCGATCGAGCCGTAGGCCTCGTAGACGCGCACCGCGAGCGCCAGGCCCATCGCGGTGAGCGCGACACCGACGACGATCGCGGTGAGGATCAGCACATGCGGAAGGGGATTGGTGTAGGCGCTCACACCCTCGACGTATACCGGCGCGGTGCCGCCGTCGAGCTTCGCGAGGCTGATGTAGAACACGAAGACCGAGGTCTGGAAGATGTTCAGTCCGACGATCTTCTTGATCAGGTTGCCCTGCGCGATGACCACGTAGAATCCGGTCATCATCAGGACCACCACCACCCAGTAGTTGTACAGACCGAGCCACTCCATGCGTCAGTCTCCGTCGTGCCCGGGTCGCGCCCGCCCGGCAAAGGCATAGAACAGCGTGATGGCGACCGTCGCCACGGTGATCCCTACGCCCAGTTCGATCAGGATGATGCCGGCGGTCTCCGCCAGTTGCGCATCGGCCAGGAGCACCTTGTATTCGAGGAAGTTGCCGCCGGCGAACATCGACCAGATGCCGATGCTCATGTAGAGCAGGGCGCCGAGGCCGGCAAGTGCGTGCACCGCACCCGGGGGCACCGCCTGCTGCACGGTCTCGAGACCGAAGATCAGGGCATAGAGGATCAGTGCCGCGGCAAAGATGATGCCGGCCTGAAATCCGCCGCCGGGGCTGTACTCGCCGTGGAACTGGACGTAGAGCCCGAATAGCACGATCACCGGGATCAGCAGCTTGGCCCCGACCCGAAGCACGATGTGCGGATTCATTCCTGTTCCTTTCCGGGGCCTCGGTGGCGGCGCCGGTAGCGGCCCGGTCCCAGCACAAGCAGTACACCCACCCCGGCGACGAAGATCACCAGCACCTCGCCCAGCGTGTCGAGCCCGCGATAGCTGGCCAGCACCGAGGTCACCATGTTGGGAATGCCGATCTCCGCCACCGATTCCTGCGTGTAGCGCGGCGACACGTGCTGGTGCGCCGGCGCCTGCGGGTCCCCGAAACCCGGCATGTCCATGGTGCCGTAGATCAGCGCGCCGCCGGTGATCAGCACCACCACCAGGGCCAGCAGGTTGTGCCGCGCGTCGTGCACCTTCTCCCTGCTGGTGGTGAGGACCAGCGCCCCCAGCATCAGGATGATCGAGAGCCCGGCACCGACCGCGGCCTCGGTCAGTGCGACGTCGACCGCGTCCAGGAGCACGTACAGCGAGGCCGCGAGCAGGCTGAAGATGCCCATCAGCATGGTTGCGGCGAAGAGGTTCCGAATCCACACCGTGGCCAACGCCACCGCCACGAGGAACGCGAGCAGCAGGATGTCGATCAGCGCGGCGATGGGCCACCTCCGTCTTCGGGGCGCCAGGGATCGACCTTGCTGTGCCGCGCGGCCTTGGCCATCGCGAGCGAGGACAGGGGGCCGGTGAAGAGCAGGAAGAACAGCGTGAACAGGAGCTTCGCGGCCACGGGGACCGCGTCGGCCTGCAGCGTGAGTCCGACGAGGATGGAGATCGAGCAGACCGTGTCGGTGATGCCGGCCGCCTGCAGCCGGGAGTAGAAGTCCGGGAAGCGCAGCAGCCCGATGCCGCCGATCAGCAGGAACACCGATCCGGTGAGCAGCAGAATCCAGCTCAGCAGATCGAGCAGCAGGGCGATCACGGTGGCGATTCCTCGCGTTTGCGCGCGCCTGGCGCGCGGCCGTCAGAGCCCGAGCGGAAGCTGCCATATTCGAAGAACTTCAGGATGGCGACGATGCCCACGAAGTTGATTAGCGCGTAGACGATCGCGATGTCGATGAACTCCGGTCGCCCCACGATGAAGCCGATCACCGCGATGATCAGGACGGTCTTGGTGCCGAACACGTTGGTTGCGAGGATGCGGTCGTACAGGGTGGGGCCGGCGAACATCCGGACCAGCGCCATGCCCATTGTTAGGAGAATGGCCAGACCGGCCGCCACGAACATCATTGCGCATCCTCCGCGAACCGGCGCACGCGGCGATCCATCTCGCCCGAGACCGTCGCCTGTGCACTCTCGGCATCCAGGGCGTAGAACCAGATTTCGCCCTTGCGCACATATATCGAGACCGTGCCGGGGGTGAGGGTGATCGAGTTGGCGAGCATGGCCCGCCCCAGGTCGGTCTGCTGGGTGATGGGCAGCCGCACGATGCGCGGGTTGATGTCGAGCCTTGGCGACAGGACGTGGCGCGCGACCTGCACGCTGGACTGGACGATCTGGCCGAACAGCCACGGCCAGTAGCGCAGACTCGCGAGCAGGATCCGCAGCGGCCGCGTCGTGCGGTCAAGGATCCCGAGCCGATGGCTCAGCCAGATGCTGAACACCACCGAAAGTGCACCGAGCGGGAGAAGGATCGGGTGACTCCACATCCCCGAGAACAACAGCCATGTGCTCGCGAGCAGGAGGGCGAGGCTGGCGATGTATCTCCACACGCTTGAGGTCTCCCCGGTCCGTTGCTGCTTGCAGGGTCGGGAACAGGACGGGGTCTGTCGTCGCTGTCTCCCGCCAGAGAGCCGAGCCGCTGCGGGCCATCCCCCGGTCGCTGACCTGGGCTCGAAGCAATGGCACATCCCCTGCCGGCAAGAGAATACGTTCAATGGCGCCGGCAGTCACCCCTGTGCTCGCCAGTGCGCCGCCGCGGGGAGGGGCAGGCGCTTGCCGGGGTGAAAAGCCTGCGGTCACCGGGCGCAAATGCCGCGCGCGAGGCGGTCCCTGTACACTTTCGCGCATGAGCGTTGATGATCCCGACCCGATCCGTCGCCTTCGCGCCATCATGGCGCGTCTGCGCGACCCTGAAGAGGGTTGCCCCTGGGACCGGGCGCAGACGCCGGAAACCATCGTGCCGTACACCCTCGAGGAGGCCTACGAGGTCGGCGAGGCGATCGCCGCCGGGGACGCGGAGGTGATCCGCGGCGAACTCGGTGATCTGCTGTTCCAGGTGGTCTTCCAGGCGCGGATCGCGGAGGAGGCGGGACAGTTCGATTTCGACGACGTTGCGCGGGCGATCGGCGACAAGCTGTGGCGGCGGCATCCGCACGTCTTCGGCGAGGCGGAGTTCGCCGACGATCACGAACGCGAGGCCGCGTGGGAGTCGGCCAAGGCCGAGGAGCGCAGGGAGCGGGAACGCCACGGTGCGATGGACGACATTCCGCTGGCAATGCCCGCGCTGGCCCGGGCTACGAAGCTGCAGCGTCGGGCCCGGCGCGTCGGGTTTGACTGGGACGGTGCGGCGGCGGTGCTGGCGAAGATCCGGGAGGAGATCGACGAGGTGCAGGCCGAACAGGAGCAGGGCGGAGGCCCGGAGCGCCTGGCCGACGAGGTGGGCGATGTGCTGTTCACGGTCGTGAACTGGGCCCGTCACCTCGGGGTGGACCCGGAGACTGCGCTGCGCGGCAGCAACCGCAAGTTCGAGCGCCGCTTCCGGGCGCTGGAGAGGCTCGCCACCGAACGCGGTCGGGACGTCGGCCGGCTGGATCCGAGGGCACTGGACGGCCTGTGGAACGAGGTCAAGGAGTCGGAGGCCGGGCAGCGTTGAAAAACGGGATTCATTACAGAAGGATTCATCATGTCGCATGCAGTGGATGTCCCCGAGCATTTCATTCCGGCACGGATCGAGCGCATTGAACAGACGACACCCCTGATCAAGGTGTTCACGCTGGCGGCGGATCCGGAGCGCTTTCACGCGCGCGCGGGCCAGTGGCTGGATCTGGTGATTCTCCGCGGGGGCGAGCCGGTCGTGGGGGGCTATTCGGTGGTGTCGGCGCCCAGCGACGACGGCCGGCTGCAGCTCGCGATCAAGTACGCCGACCACCACGAGGCGACGCATCACCTGCACACCGTCAGCCAGGTGGGGGACGAGGTGCTGGTTACCGCCGGACAGGGGGGGTTCTGCTTCGAGCCGACCATGGGCCGGGAGGTGGTACTGCTCGGGGCCGGCATCGGAGTCACGCCGCTGATCAGCATTCTGCGCCTGATCCACCGCGAGGCGCCCGATGTGCATGCGCACCTGGTCTACAGCGTGGCCGCACAGCGCGAGGTACTGTTCCCGGACGAGCTCGCGGTCCTGGGCGAGGCGCCGAACATCGACGTGACCCTGACGGTTACCCGCGAGGCCGAGGACTGGCGTGGGCACACCGGCCGGATCAGCCACGCGCTGCTCGAGTCGCTGGATCTGTCGCGGGACGCCCTCTACTACTACTGTGGCTCGCGCGAATTCATCGAGGACATGACCGAGCTGCTGACCCAGTGGGGTATCCCCGAGCAGCAGCTCAAGTACGAGAAGTGGTGGTAGGCAATGCAGGGTGGGCCAAGCGCAGCGGGCCCACCATGTGGAAGGCGGTGTGAAATCTGTCCCCCCTTCGGTGGTCCCCGGCCGGTGCGACCCGCAGACTGCAGGCGATCAGGTGAGGCGAATTGACAGGTCGACCGCACGCACATGCTTGGTGAGCCCGCCCATCGAGACGTAGTCCACGCCGGTGCCGGCAATCTCGGGGAGCATCGCCTCGGTGATGTTGCCCGAGGCCTCGGAGATCGCCCGGCCGCGGATGCGTTCCACCGCCTCGCGCAGGTCTTCCAGTGCGAAGTTGTCGAGCATCACCACATCCGCGCCCGCGTTCAGCGCCTGGGAGACCTCGTCGAGATCCTCGGTCTCGACCTCGATCCAGCGGCCCTTGCCCATCTTGCGTGCCCGGTCCACCGCGACCTGGATCGAGCCGCAGGCGAGGATGTGGTTTTCCTTCACCAGCACCGCGTCCCACAGGCCCATCCGGTGGTTGTAGCCCCCGCCGCAGCGGACCGCGTATTTCTGCGCGACGCGCAGGCCGGGAAGGGTCTTGCGGGTATCGAGGAGCCGGGTGCGCCCACCGCTCAGGAGACGGACCAGCCGTGCGGTCTCCGTGGCGGTGCCGCAGAGCGTCTGCAGCAGGTTCAGGGCGCTGCGCTCGGCCGAGAGGATGCCGCGGGCGGGTCCGGTGACCTCGGCAACGATCCCCGGTGTCTCGACCCGGGCACATTCCTCCACCCGCCACACGACCTGCACGCCGGGGGCCAGGGCCCGGAAGCAGGCGTTGAACCAGGCCTGGCCGCAGAGTACCGCCGGTTCCCGCAGGTGCAACTCCGCCCGCGCCTTCTGCTCCGCGGGCACAAGGGTCGCCGAGAGATCGCCGTTTCCGAGATCCTCCTTGAGCGCGGCCTGCACCAGTGCCTGAATCGCCCCGGGATCCGGCGCACTCGCAGGGGCGTCGAAGGGATCCCGCAGCCGGCCCCCGGGTCGCTGGCTCTTCACGGCCGCCTCCCCGGGCTGGCCACTGCCGCGAGCCGCGAGGCCCTCCGGACCCGGGCCGGATCCAGTGCCCCCCGCGCACCGCGCGATCGCGCGGGTGCAGAGGGTCCGTCGTTTCCGTGTCGGCTGTTGTGGAAGCGCGCGCGCTGCGCCATCGTGATCCGCTCCTTCGTGTCACCCTCCCCTGTATAACGGATCGGCGATCCGCTGAGAAGGGCTGCGGCACACCCGGGCCGCTGATCGAGCCGTTTCCGGCCCGAGATCCGCATCCGCGCACACGGAGAGGCCCCCTCGCCGGTGTTGGGGCAGGGATGGGGAGGGGATGCGCGCCGGCCGGGTGGCATATGGCGCCGCCAGCGTTACACTCGAGTCGAGTCTGACCTCGAACGGCAGGAGTGATGATGCAATCCGAAGATTCCTCGGGGCCCGGCATCATCCGCCCGGGTCCCATCCTGGCTGTGCTGGCGCTCGGGCTTTTCGTCGCGGGAGTCGGGGCGCTGTGGCCGGCGACGCGGGTGTGGCTCGAAGGCCTGGGCATTCTGCAGCTCGGGATCCTGGCAAGCTTCGTGGCCGGGATATTCACCGGCGTCGGCGCGATCCCGATCTTCTTCATGCGCCGGCTGTCGCGCAAGGTGGAAGACTCGCTGATGGGCTTCGGCGCCGGCGTGATGCTGGCCGCCACCGCCTTCGAACTCGTGCTGCCCGCAGCCAGTACCGCGGAGGCGGACTTCGGCAGTGCCTGGGCGGCCGCGCTGGTGGTTGGTATCGGGATCGCCCTGGGCGGCGCCTTCCTGCTGATGCTGCACCGCCTGGTCCCGCACGAGCACTTCGTGACCGGACCGCAGAGCGGGGCGGATGCGGAGAAGATCCTCCGCGTGTGGCTGTTCATCTTTGCCATCGGGCTCCACAACCTGCCCGAGGGACTGGCGGTCGGGGTCGGCTTCGGTGGGGAGGACCTGAGCGACGGGGTGGCGCTGGCCATCGGGATCGGCCTGCAGAACATGCCCGAGGGACTGGTGGTGGCGGTGGCTTTGCTGTCGCTCGGTTACAGCCGCCTGGCCGCCCTTGGGGTGACGCTGCTTACCGGCCTTGTGCAGCCAATCGGTGGACTGATCGGCGCGGGAGCGGTCACGCTGATGGAGATGCTGCTGCCCTGGGGCCTGGCCTTCGCAGCCGGAGCGATGCTGTTCGTGATCAGCCACGAGATCATCCCGGAGTCGCATCGCAGCGGTCACGAGGGCAAGGCCACCTTCGGGGTGCTGCTGGGCTTCATCATCATGCTGACCATCGGCCTCGTGCTGGATTGAGGGGATGGCGCAGGCGATCATGGTCCCGCCCCCCCAAGCCATGAGGCAGGCGTAGGGTGGGTCAGGCGCAGCGGGCCCACGGGCCTGGCCAACATACATTCGACCTTGCAGGAGGAGCCACCATGTCCGCCAAGTCCATTCGCAGTGCCCTGGTGACCGGCAATTCCCGTGGGCTCGGTCTCGGTCTGACCCGCATGCTGATGCGCCAGGAGGCCGCGGTCTACGGGCTGAGCCGCAGCGGCTGTCCGGAGGCCATCGCTGGCGACGTGCGCGTGGACCTGGCCGACTATGAGGCCATCGAGCCGGCGATGGCGCGACTGCTAAATGGCGTCGAGCGGCTGGATCTGGTGGTGCTGAACGCGGGCCTGCTCGGAAATATCCAGAGCATGCAGGAGGCGGACATCGGCGAACTGCGGCGGCTGATGGACGTGAACGTGTGGGCGAACAAGGCGATCCTGGATCACCTGCTGGCCAGCGGTATCGCGGTCGGGCAGATCGTTGCGATCTCCTCGGGTGCGTCCATCTCCGGCAACTTCGGCTGGAGCGGTTACTCGATCTCGAAGGCGGCCCTGAACATGTTCGTGCAGCTGTACGCCCACGAGTTTCCGCAGACGCCGATGCACAGTTTCGCCCCGGGGCTGATCGACACCGAGATGCAGGAATTCATCTCCGGGAAGGTGGACACCGAGCGTTTCCCGGCGCTGAAGCGTCTGCAGGACGCACGCGGAACGGAAGCGATGCCCAACAACGATACCGCCGCGCAAAGGATCCTGGAAAGCCTCGAACGGCTACGCACGGTTCCCACCGGGAGCTTCGTCGACCTGCGCGAGCTGTAGGCGCCGTCCTGAATGGTGAGAGCGGTCGTAGGAGCGGCTTCCAGCCGCGATCAGGCGATGAGCCAAGTGCCAAAGGCCATCGCGGCCAGAGGCCGCTCCTACGCGGCGTCTCCTGGTTGAATCCCGGTCTTTCAGCATGTGCCGAAACTCCGCATATAAAAGATTTTCATCAGGCCCCATTAGAAAAAAATAAGCCACTAGGGAGCTCGGATATTCTCCGCACGCCTCCCTCGCCCAAGCCCAGTCGGGGCAACGGCTGGGCCGCTCCGCGCCCAGCTTTTCCACAGTTTCTCCACCCGCTCCACACAGCATAGGCACAATATCTTGTGTCTAGGAAAGCTGGGAAGCACGTCCTATAGTAGGTCGCCGTATCCACCGGCACAGGACGAGGTTCTCATGCACAGCGACGCCCAGCCCGCTTCTCCGCCAGCTCAGCACGACCTCCGGCAGGCACCGCCCAACGAATCCGCGGAACCCGGTGCGGAGATCCTGGCCACTTCGCCGGGACAGCACCAGGTGATCCGCCGCAACGGCAAGGTCACCGGCTTCGACGAATCGAAGATCGCGGTCGCGATCACCAAGGCCTTCCTGGCGGTGGAGGGTGGCAACGCCGCGGCCAGCCGGCGCATCCACGACATCGTGCAGGAACTCTTCGGGCAGGTGAGCGAGAACCTGTTCCGGCGCGCCGGCAACGGGTCGATCACCGTGCACATCGAGGACATCCAGGACCAGGTGGAACTGGCACTGATGCGCGGTGGCCACCACAAGGTCGCGCGCGCCTACGTGCTGTACCGGGAGAAGCAGGCCGAGAAGCGGGCGGCGGAGACCGCGAAGAAGAAGCCGGCGGCTGCAGCGGCGCAGGAGGTCCTGCACGTGGTCCGCGCGGACGGGACGCGCACTCCGCTCGACGAGGGGCGCATGGCCGCGGTGGTCGAGGAGGCCTGCCGCGGTCTGGACGAGGTGGACGGCGGCAGGGTCCTCGCCGAGGCCCGACGCAACCTCTTCGACGGTGTCGCCGAGAAGGATGTCGGCACCGCGCTGGTGATGGCCGCGCGGGTGCAGATCGAGCAGGAGCCGAACTATTCGCAGGTGACCGCCCGGCTGCTGCTGGACAACCTCCGCCGCGAGGCGCTGACCTTCCTCACGGGGCTGCCGCAGGCAGCGACCCAGGCCGAGATGAGCGAGCGCTATCCGGAGTACCTCGAGGCCTACATCCGGCGCGCGGCCCAGCTCGAACTGGTCGATTCCGAACTCACCCGCTACGACCTCGACGCCCTCGGCAAGGCGCTGAAGCCCGAACGCGATCTGCAGTTCACCTACCTCGGTCTGCAGACCCTGTACGACCGCTACTTCATCCACTCCGGCGGCACCCGCTTCGAGCTGCCGCAGGCCTTCTTCATGCGCGTCGCGATGGGTCTGGCGATCGACGAGATCGACCGCGAGGAACGGGCCATCGAGTTTTACGAGCTCCTGTCCTCGTTTGCCTTCATGAGCAGCACTCCGACCCTGTTCAACGCCGGCACGCTACGGCCGCAGTTGTCCTCCTGCTACCTGACGACGGTGCCCGACGACCTCGACGGTATCTACAGCGCGATCAAGGACAATGCCCTGCTGTCTAAGTTCGCTGGCGGCCTGGGCAACGACTGGAC
>JAGTVE010000274.1 GCA_018224485.1 Thioalkalivibrio sp.
ACGCGTTGAATCGGGTGTCGGTGGCGGGGGGTCAATCCGACGCCCATTCGCGTGCGAGGCACGCTCCCACACGGCACCCCATGCCCCGTTGGAGGCAGGCCCTCTCGGCGACCAAGGCGCCGTGCTGGATCGCGACTGGAGTAGGAGCGGCTTGCAGCCGCGATGGTCTTGGGTTAGCGGGGGATCGCGGCTGGAGTAGGAGCGGCTTGCAGCCGCGATGGTCTTGGGTGAGTGGGGGATCGCGGCTGAAAGCCGCTCCTACGGGTCGCTCCTACGGTTTCGGGGCGCGGGTGTTCTGCAGGAAGGCGACGATTTCGGCGCGTTCGACGCGGCGGGCCTCGGTGTCCGTCCGCCCCTGATATTCGACCTGGCCCTCGTCGAGCGCGCGTTCACCGATCACCAGCCGGTGCGGCAGGCCGATCAGTTCCATGTCGGCGAACATCACGCCCGGACGGACCTCGCGGTCGTCCAGCAGCACGGCGAGTCCGGCGGCCTCCAGTTCATCGTGCAGCGCGGCCGCCGCCTCGCGGACCCGCTGGGACTTCTTTGCGCCGATCGGGCACAGTGCGACGTCGAAGGGTGCGAGCGCCTGCGGCCAGCGGATGCCGCGCTCGTCGTGATTCTGTTCGATGGCCGCGGCAACGACGCGCGACACGCCGATGCCGTAGCAACCCATGGTCATCGTGCGTTCGCGACCGGCCTCGTCGAGCACGGTCGCGTTCAGGGCCTGGCTGTATTTGTCGCCGAGCTGGAAGATGTGGCCCACCTCGATGCCGCGGCGGATCTCGATCGGGCCGGAGCCGTCGGGCGCGGGTTCGCCGGGGACGATATTGCGCAGATCGGCGGTTTCGGGAAGGGGGAGGTCGCGTTCCCAGTTGATCCCGGTCAGGTGATGGCCGTCCTCGTTCGCTCCCGCAACGAAATCGGCGAGCCCGGCCACCGCCTGGTCCGCCAGCACCGGAAGAGGGCAGTTCAGCGGTCCGAGCGAGCCGGTTCCGGCGCCAACGGCCGCACGGATCTCGGCGTCGGCGGCCATGCGCAGGGGGGCGTCGATCCAGGGGTGCTTCTCGGCCTTGACCGCGTTCAGTTCGTGGTCGCCGCGCAGCAGTACCGCGACCAGCGGCGCCTTGACCTCGCTGCTCGCGGCCAGCACCAGGGTCTTCACGGTCTGCGTCGCCGGTACGCCCAGGAACGCCGACAACTCCTCGATGCTGCGCACGCCCGGGGTAGCGACCTTCTCGGGCGCCGCCCGTGGTGGTGGGGCGGTCTCGGCAGCGGGGGCGGGGGCCAGTTCCACATTGGCCGCGTAGCCGCCCGCGGAGAAGGCGATGCTGTCTTCGCCGGAGCCGGCGAGCACGTGGAACTCGTGCGAGGCGTTGCCGCCGATCGCGCCCGTGTCCGCCTCGACCGCCCGGAACTCGAGCCCGCAGCGTTCGAAGATGCGCGTGTAGGCGGCATGCATCGCCTCGTAGGTCTGCTGGAGACTGTCCGGTTCGAGGTGGAAGGAGTAGGCATCCTTCATCAGGAACTCGCGGGCGCGCATGATCCCGAAGCGCGGCCGGCGTTCGTCGCGGAACTTGGTCTGGATCTGGTAGTAGTTGACCGGCAGCTGCTTGTAGCTGCGGATCTCGCGCCGGACGAGGTCGGTGATGACTTCCTCGTGCGTGGGACCGAAGCAGAAGTCGCGCTGGTGACGATCCTGCAGGCGCAGCAGTTCGGCGCCGTAGTGTTCCCAGCGCCCGGACTCCTGCCACAGCTCCGCCGGCTGTACGGCGGGCATCAGCAGTTCCAGCGCGCCGGAGCGGTCCATCTCCTCACGCACGATCTGCTCGACCCGGCGCAACACGCGCAGGCCGATCGGCAGCCAGGTGTAGAGTCCGGACGCCAGGCGCCGGATATATCCGGCGCGCAGCAGCAACTGATGGCTGACGACCTCCGCCTCGGCGGGTGTCTCCTTAAGGGTGTTGAGCGGGAATTGCGAGGTGCGCATGGGTTCCGTTCCTGCAGGTTCGCTGGATTCCGGACGCAGCGTTGAGTGCGGCCGGCGAGGGTTTCAGAACGTGCCGCCGTTCCAGCCCCAGAGCTTGCGCGGGGCATCGGCGAATTCGATGTAGACGCGCTCGCGGGGGATCGCCAGCAGTTCTTCAAGCCGTTCGCAGAGCGCCTGGGAAAACTCGGCGGTGCGCGACTCGGGCAGGCCGATGCTCTTGAGCTCGCAGTAGGCCAGCGGTTCGGTGGTGCCGGCAAAGCGCATGTCCGGGTTGCCTTGCAGGCGCACCATCACGTAGGCCTCGGGTTTGCCCAGCCATTCCGCCATCGCACTGGAGAGCTCGGCGGTCAGACGACCGCTGTTGGCGGGCAGCGGCGTGTTGGTCTCGATGCTCAGCATTGGCATGCGCGCGTTCCGGCAGTATGGGAGACGCGACATGGTATCAGCTTGCCCCGTCAGTCCGGGAGTCAATACTGCGGCCAAACTGCACTACACTAGATCACGCTGCCCGAAAGAATGGAGATCGGTCGTCGTCGCTGTGATGGTTTCCCCTTCCGATGCACGACCTCCAGACCGTAGAAGGGGGGTACCCGGGGCATACTGCGTGCGACCTTTACATCAAGAGGGATTGGGTTTGAGGCGGAATCCGTTGTACTATTAGATATATTAGAGAAAACTAATATGTGGCGACCCGGAAAGGGTTACACCAAGGCTATCGGGGACGGAATCATGAAGGCTCTATGGACGCAACTGGCCGCTGTGGCGCTGCTGGCGCTGCCCATCGTGGCAACGGCCCAGATGCCGTTTCTCACTGCGACGGTCGAACGGGAGACGCTGATGCAGGAACGCATCCTCGACGGACGGGTCGAGGCGGTGCAGCGCTCGACGATCTCCGCCCAGACCTCGGGTCGGGTGCTCGAGATCCGGTATGACGTGGACGACTTCGTGGAGCAGGGCGATCTGGTCGTTCAGCTCAGTGACACGGAGCAACGGGCACGCGTGCGGGCGGCCGAGGGCAGTCTCAGCGAGGCGCGCGCGCAGTTCGTGGAGGCCCGCGCGGAGTTCGAGCGCATCGAGAGCATATTTGGCGAGGAACTGGTCTCGGAGGCGGAGTTCGACCGCGCCCGCGGCGCACGGGATGCGGCGCGGGCGCGGTTGGCATCGGCGCAGGCCTCGCTGGAGGAGGCACGCGAGCAGCTCGAGTACACGCAGGTTCGTGCGCCCTATGCGGGCATCGTCACGGAACGATACGTGGAGGTGGGCGAGTCGGTGAGTCCGGGTTCTCCGCTGCTGAGCGGGATCAGCCTCGAGCAGTTACGGGTGGAGGTCAATGTGCCCCAGCAGCTCATGGACCAGCTGCGCCGGCACCGCGAGGCGCACGTGGTGCTCGATAGCGGGGAACGCATCGCGGCTGAAAGCCTCACGATCTTCCCCTACGCCGATCCCGCGACCAACACCTTCCAGGTGCGCGTGAACCTGCCGCAACTTGGCGACAGCTCCGGCCTGTTTCCGGGCATGTTCGTGAAGACCGCGGTGAAGCTCGGAGAGGACCGGCGCCTGGTGGTGCCGTCAGAGGCCGTCGTCTTCCGCAGCGAGGTGGTCGCGGTCTATGTGATCGATCCGGAGGGCCGCATCGGATTCCGCCAGATCCGGGTCGGGCGGGAGTTGCCCGAGGGCTTCGAGGTCCTGGCCGGCATACGGCAGGGTGAGCGGGTGGCGCTTGACCCGGTGCATGCCGGAATCCACATGAAGGAAACCCAGCGGGTGGCACGATGAGCGAGCAGGACCGCCCGCAAGGGGAGGGTGCGGGGTCCGGCCGGAGCGGGGAGGAGGCGCCCATGGGCATCTCCGGGCGCGTCGCCCGGAAGTTCCTGACCACCCAGATCACGCCGCTGCTGGCCCTCGTGGGTCTGCTCCTCGGCGCCTTCGCGGTCTTGATCACCCCGCGCGAGGAGGAGCCCCAGATCAACGTGACCATCGCGGACGTCTTCATCCCGTTCCACGGGGCGACCGCGGAAGAGGTCTCGCAACTGGTCGCGACTCCTGCCGAACAGGTCCTGTCCGAGATCGAAGGCATCGACGACATCTTCTCGACCTCGCAGCCGAACCTCGCGAAGATCACGGTCCAGTTCAAGGTGGGCGAGGACCGCACCGAGGCGCTGGTCCGGCTGTACACGCAGGTCTTCTCCAACCAGGACTGGCTGCCGGAGAACCTCGGGGTCGGAGAGCCGCTGATCAAGCCGATGGGCATCGACGACGTTCCCATCGTGACGATCACCCTGTGGACCGACGACGAGACCCGCGGCGGCCACGACCTCGCGGCGGTCGCGCATGC
This sequence comes from Thioalkalivibrio sp., assembly GCA_018224485.1. Lineage (GTDB taxonomy): Bacteria > Pseudomonadota > Gammaproteobacteria > Ectothiorhodospirales > Ectothiorhodospiraceae > Thioalkalivibrio. Next base: position 4,326 of record JAGTVE010000274.1, read on the forward strand.
GATCGAGTCCGAACTCAAGCGCGTGCCGGGTACCCGCGACATCTACACCGTGGGCGGCCCGGACCATGTCGTGCATGTGCGCTTCCGGCCTGAGGCGCTGGCAGGCCACAGCCTCTCGGTCGACGATCTGCGCCGGGCGTTGAAGGCCAGCAACTTCAGCCGCGACGCAGGTGCGCTGTACAGGGACAATCAGGAGGTGCTGGTGCAGGCCGGCGACTTCATCACCCGTCCCGAGGATTTTGCGGCGCTGGTGGTCGGCATGCACGACGGGCGTCCGGTCTACCTGTCGGAGGTTGCCGAGGTCGTGCAGGGGCCCGGATACACCACCCGCCACGTGGGTTTCGCCCACGGGCCGGCCGCCGCTGACGAGGCATACTTCGGCGAGATGCATCCGGCGGTGACCGTCGCCGTCGCCAAGCAGCCGGGCACCAACGCGGTGGATATCGCCGATGCACTGGTGAACCGGCTGGACCAGCTGCGCGGGATCTACATCCCCGATGGCGTGGAGGCCACCATTACCCGCAACTACGGGGCCACCGCGGACTACAAGGCCAAGACCCTTATCCAGAAGCTGATCTTTGCGACCGCCTCCGTGGTGGTGCTGGTGTGGATCGCACTGGGCTGGCGCGAGGCCTTCATCGTCGGCACCGCGGTGGTGATCACGCTGGCGGCGACGCTGTTCGCGTCCTGGGCATGGGGCTTCACGCTGAACCGCGTGTCGCTGTTCGCGCTCATCTTCTCCATCGGCATCCTGGTGGACGACGCGATCGTGGTGGTGGAGAACATTCACCGGCACATGAGCATGGGCGGCAAGAAGTTCCTCGAGGCGATTCCCGAGGCGGTGGACGAGGTTGGCGGTCCAACCATCCTGGCCACCTTCACGGTGATCGCGGCCCTGCTCCCGATGGCCTTCGTCACCGGCCTGATGGGCCCGTACATGAGCCCGATCCCGATCAATGCCAGCCTGGGCATGATCATCTCGCTGGCGGTCGCCTTCGTGGTCACTCCGTGGCTCACGTACAAGGTGCTCAGACGTCAGGCCGAGCGGCACGAGCAGGCGATCCTGGCCGGCCATGGCGAGCACGGCGCGGAGACGGGCTCCAAGCAACTGATGCGGATCTTCAACGTGATCCTGCGACCGTTCCTCGGCGCGACGGCGAAGGCCCGGCTGGCCCGAATCATCCTGTTCACCGGCACGCTGGTGCTGATTCTCGCCTCCGTGTCGCTGGTGTACTTCCAGTCCGTCGTGCTGAAGATGCTGCCCTTTGACGACAAGGCGGAATTTCAGGTCGTGCTGGACTTGCCCGAGGGCGGCAGTCTCGAGAGCACCACGCACGCCCTGTCGGAGATGGCCGACTACCTGCGGAGCGTCCCCGAGGTGCGCAACGTTCAGATCTACGCCGGCACCGCGGCTCCGATCAATTTCAACGGCCTGGTGCGCCAGTACTACCTGCGGGAGGGCGCGCATCTGGGCGATATCCAGGTGAACTTGACCGACGCGGCCTACCGTGGCCGCAGGAGCCACGACATCGCGCTCGCGGTGCGGCCCGCGATCAACGAGATTGCGGAGCGCTACGGTGCCCGGGTGAAGGTGGTGGAGGTGCCGCCGGGGCCGCCGGTGATGTCCCCGATCGTCGCGGAGATCTATGGGCCGGATTACGACGGACAGATCGAGATCGCGCACAGGGTCCGCGAGGTCTTCGAAGACACGCGCTACCTGACGGACATCGACGACTCGGTGGAGCACCCGGGGCCGAAATACATCCTGCGGGTGGATCGGCAGCGTGCCGCCCGCCTGGGCGTTTCTCAGCAGGCCGTGGCCGCCGCCGTGCAGACGGCGCTCTCCGGCGAGGACGTGACCTTCCTCTACGGCACGAACGTGAAATACGCGGTGCCGGTGCGCCTGCAGTTCGAGGAGGCGGATCTCGGCAGCCTCGATGCGGTTCTCGGACTGCACGTGCGTGCCCAGGACGGTGCACTGGTGCCGATTTCCGAGGTGGTGAGCGTGGTCGACACCTCCCGGGAGCACTCGATTCACCACAAGAACCTGCTGCCGGTCGTGTACGTCGTCGGTGACCAGGCCGGGGGTGTGGACAGCCCGCTCTACGGCATGTCCGAACTCTTCGGACAGTTCCAGGACATGCCGATGGCCTTTGGTGATCCCCTCGACCAGTACCTCGTCTCGCAGCCGGACAACCCCTACCGGTTCGGCCTCAAATGGGACGGCGAATGGAAGGTGACCTACGAGACCTTCCGGGATATGGGCATCGCCTACTCCGTCGGCCTGATCCTGATCTACCTGCTGGTGGTGGCGCAGTTCCGCTCCTACATGGTGCCGCTGATCATCATGGCGCCGATCCCGCTGACCGTGATTGGGGTGATGCCCGGGCATGCCTTCGTGAACGCCCTGTTCATGGACGCGAAGTTCACCGCGACCTCGATGATCGGCATGATCGCGCTGGCGGGAATCATCGTGCGCAACTCGATCCTGCTGGTGGACTTCATCAACGAGGAGATCCGACGCGGCGTGGAGGTCACCCAGGCGGTGGTCAATGCCGGTGCGGTGCGGGCCAAGCCGATCGTGCTGACCGGTCTCGCGGCGATGGTTGGCGCCGGGTTCATTATCGACGACCCGATCTTCAGCGGGCTTGCGGTATCTCTGATCTTTGGCATCCTGGTGTCCACGCTGCTGACGCTGGTGATCATCCCGGTGCTGTACTACCTCTACGTGCGCTCGCGCGTGGACCTGATCAAGGCGCAGCCAGCCTGACCCAGTGGCGGTGCCTGCTCCGACGGGGCCGCCGGCGAACGCAGGAGGTGAACATGCAGGTGGAGATGGGCGAAGAAGGCCTGGACGTCACGGGCATCACGCGCGATCAGTGCGCGCTGCTGGCGGACGCACTGAAGGCGAGCAGCGAACAGCAGTTCATGGACGATCCGGAGCTGCGCCGTCTGTTCAAGCTCCTCGCGGTGCTGCAGAGCGACCTGTGGGACGACATGAGCGAGGGCAAGTTCGATTTCGATCCCTACCGCAGGCAATGAGGCCGCATCCCGTCGTGGCCATCCCCCCACCCCAACCCTCCCCCGCAAGCGGGCGAGGCGGCCTTCATGGTCAGGGGTGGCGCAGGGTCATGACGGTCAGGCCGGCATCGGGTGCGGGCCCGTGGCCCGGAGGCTCTTCCAGCCTGCACTGATGGACGTCGCGGTCTCACAGAAAGAGCCACCCGACGATGACCACCGCAGCGATCACCCCGGCAACGTCGGCCGAGAGCGCCGCGGCCAGGGTGTGCCGCACCCGGCGCACCTGGATGGCGCCGAAGTACACGGCCAGCACGTAGAAGGTGGTTTCCGTGGA
>JAGTVE010000275.1 GCA_018224485.1 Thioalkalivibrio sp.
AGGCGGGACCAGCGGGGTTTCAAGCGGGCCTCCCGCACCGGCGCCGGCAAGGGATCGCGCGCCCAGCGTGCCTGAATCGGATCCCCGGTCGCCAGCGGCTCCTGGGCCGCGTGGCCACGCTGCAGCAGCGCCCGGATCAGGGTCATCTGCCGGAGCATCAGCAGGCGCAGGGTCTCGTCCGAGACCCGCCACTCCGACAGGCCGTGCATCCGACCCCAGATTCGCTGCCGCAGCGGGATGGAGGTGCCGAGCAACGCGCCGATCGCGGTGCCGGTAATGGTCCCCACGCCCAGCGTCGCCCCCATCGTGGCCGCATCCAGCGTGGCCCCGGCGGCTGCGCCGGCCGCGGCTCCTCCGCCCATGCGGACGCCGTAGTGCTTCAGGGCGTCCGGGTTGAAGAGATCCATGCCCCAGGACCCGTTGACCAGCGGCAGCTGCTCATGCTCATAGTGCCGCCTGCTAAAACGGAACAGCCGCAGCAGCCCGTCCACGGTGCGCTGCTCGCGTTGCCGGACCGCGTCCTGGTTGCGCAGGATCATCTCGCGCATCCTTGCGGGGTCGAGATCGCTCGGGATCACGCGCAGGCAGCCCGCGGTATCGATCAGCAGCTCCGCCAGGTATTCGGCCGCGGCGCGGCGCAGCCATTCGCCCTGCTGCCGCCGGTCCTCGATCAGCCGCTGCAGGGACTGGTCGAAGGCATCGAGCAGGGTGCGCAGCTTCTCGTACAGCCGGCGCTCGCCCGCCTCATCGAAGACCACGGTATCGAAGGCCACCACCGCGTGCAGGTTCAGCCGGGCCAGCTGCTCCCGCCACTCGTGCTCGCGGCTGGCCGGGCTGGCGACGAAATTCAGCACCGGCAGCACCGGGATCGCGCAGTAGGTCAGGATCGTGAGTTCCTCGCGATATTTGCCGAGCACCGGTTCCCGGCAGTCGATCACGTAGATCGCGGCATCCGCCTCCAGCATCTGGCGCAGGACCTTCGCCTCCTGGTCGTAGTGCGTCGCGGCCTCGGAAGAGTCCAGGAAGCGGCGCACCCGCTCGGGCATGTCGAAGCGCTCGCTGCCGGCAAACTCGTCCAGCGCGTCCAGCACGCCGTCCGGGTCCTCCAGGCCGGGCGTGTCCAGCAACACCATCACCGGTTCCCCGTCGGACAGCAGCAACTGGATGCCTTCCACCTGCCGGGTCGTTGCCGGCTCGTCCGAGACCTCGCCGAAGAGTTCGTCTCGGGAGAGGGTCCGTAGGAGCGAGGTCTTGCCCGTATTGGTGTGCCCGACCACCGCGATCCTGAGCATGGCGCTCATGCCGTGGCGCTCCCGGGGCGCAGCAGTTCCGTCAGTTCCCGGGTGCCCGGGTGCGCGGCATCGTCGAGCTCCGCCTCGAGCACGTAGTCGAGGCCCGCGCGCATGCCGGCCTCCTGCCACTGGTAAACCCGCGCGCCGTGCGGCCCGCCGCGCGCATCCAGCCGGTGACCCTCGTCGAGGACGGCCCACACCGGTGCACGGGTCTGTTCGCGGAGGCTCGCAAAGAACCGTTCGGCGCCCCGATCCGGCGTCCGGGCGAGCGAACAGACGACCAGCACGACGCCCGGGGGTTCGGCGCGAGCCCGCAACGCCGCGAGCACATCGTGCCGCTGCGCGCGGTCATCGGCGCGCCCCAACGGGATCCAGTCCACCGCCGCGAGACGCGGCGGCCAGTCGCGGCTATCCCGCTCCAACTCGAGCCCGATCAGCAGCGCCGGACCCGTCACCGGGGCCGGCCGGCCGCGCGGCGGCGCGTGGGGACCGTCCTCCCGTGTCCGATCGGGGTCCACGACGCCGATGGAACGTGCGCGGGGACTCAGCCGGTCCGATAGTCGTGCATAACCCGGAAGACCCGTATCCAAGCGTAGCCGGCGCGCCGCCCGCCGCACCAGCAGCAGGCTCAGCCCCGCCAGCACGGTCCGCGGGAGCAGCCCGTAGAAGAAGATGGAGGCGAGCAGCAGCCCGGACCAGAGTTCCCGCCCCACGACCCCGCCGAGACCGATGCGGCTTGCCCGCACGACCTGCTCATCCGGAACCGGCCAGCCGAGCCATTGCGCCGGCGCGCCCAGAAGGCCCACGATCGCGACGAAGCTGTCCTCGGTCAGCAGCGTCGTGCCCCAGACGAACTCGTACTGCCGTACGCTCAGCGCGAACAGCGAGCCCAGCAGCGCCCCGAGGCAGAAGGCGGCCCAGAGCCCGTGCGTGAGGGCGCTGGCGATCCAGCGGCCGAGCCCACCACGGCGCAGCAGGCCAAGGCTCGCGGACAGCAATACGGCGGCATCCGGCCGCCGAGACAGGCGCCGGCCGATCCCGTGAGCCACTGCCATCGCACCCCGGCCGAGCGCACCGCCGCCACCGCTCGGCCGGTAGATCGTGAACAGGATCCAGAGCAGCAGCATCAGCAGTTGCAGGCCCAGCAGTGCCGCGAGGGCCCAGCCAATGTTCACCGTTGCCTCCTGACCGAAGACCGCGGCCGCCGCGGCGATCCCGGCAAGCAGCGCTAGCCCGGCCGCGAGCAGCACCAGCCAGAAACGTACCTGGATCAGTCCCTCGAGGGTCTCCGCGAAGCGGCGCCCGGCGGCGGTTTCCGATGCGCGCCGCACCACGCGCTGTTCGAAGTCGCCACCGGCCTCGCGGGCCCGCGCATCCGCCACCGGATCGTCCAGAATCCGACCGAATCGGTCTTCCTCCAGGCGCAGCGCCTCCGCAACGAGGCGCTGGCGCAGGGGGGTCATGGCAGTGGTCACTAGGGGGAAATCCGCGGTCTGACACAGTGACGGTAGTAATGCACCGCGAAGATATCAGATTTGGCCCGACCGGATCCGCGGCCGCCCGGGCCCCTTTAGGAGCGCGCCCGCTCGGGAACGCGCCGCAGGCGCGCCCTGCCAATCGCACACAAGGTGGGGAGAATCCGTGGGAGCGGCCTCTGGCCGCGATGGCCCTGGGTGCCCGACGCAGCGCTGCATCGCGGCTGGAAGCCGCTCCCACGACCCCCAACCGATCGGGACGGATTTGAAATCCGTCCCGTTGCTCCTGCGCTATTCGATCCGGCAGACGTCTTCGAAGCCGAAGCGCGGGCTGCGCGGGAACAATGCCTCCGGACGACCGTAGCCGAGGTTGCAGAGGAAATTCACGCGGACGCTGCTGTCCGGGAAGAAGGCCTCGTTCACCTTGCCGGGATCGAAGCCGGACATCGGCCCGCA
>JAGTVE010000276.1 GCA_018224485.1 Thioalkalivibrio sp.
CCGACGCGCGTGAAGCCGCGGAAGCGGCCTGGTCCGAGGCCACCGCGGCCTGGGATCGCCTGATGGATGACGAGCCTACCGAACAATAGGCCGAGTACCGATGGGTCGCCCGGGTGCCTGCCCTGGAACACGGGACAGGGCACCGGGCGCACTTATTCAGGACTGCGCCCCTCGGGCAGCCGCCGCCCGGACCCCGACCGCATCAAGCGCCCGGGCCGGACAGCCCATCGTGCCCTCCGGCCCGAGGTGGCAAGTGTAGACCTCAAGCTTCGCGCTACACTTGCCGCCACATGGTTGCCGGGGTCGATCGTGAGCAAGGCGGGTTACGAGTTGGGTATCGCAAAATTTCTGGAAACCGACATCCGTCTGCCCACTGCACCGGCCATCGCTGCGCGCATCCTCGATGCCGTGCGGGACGACGGCGATTCCTACCGCTCCCTCGCCACGGTGATCGCGACCGATCCGGCGCTCGCTGCGAGGCTCCTGTCGGTCGCCAACTCCTCGCTCTACGCACTGCCTCACAAGGTCACCCGGATCGAACAGGCGATCGCACTGCTCGGTCTGAACCTGGTGAAGAACATCGCCCTGTCCTTCGCCGTCGTGCGAGGGCTGGAGAGTAACAGCCAGTCCGGCTTCGATTTCGATCGCTACCTGAGACGGGCGGTAACCGGCGCCGTGGCTGCCGAAATGATCGGCAACCAGATCGGCCACCCCAGCGAAGACCTGTTCGCCAGCGCCCTGCTGCAGGATGTGGGCATGCTGGTCTTCGCCCTGCTGGTACCCGAGGACTACGCCGAGGTCCTTGAGCAAGAGGCGGCATCCCCCGATCACCTGTGCGCCCTGGAGGAGCGCAGGTTCGGCTGCGATCACCAGGAACTCGGCTCCGAGATCCTCGCTCGCTGGGGGCTGCCGGAGAGCCTCGCGGAGCCGATCCGCCACCACCACCGGCTCTCGCCGGCCCCGCCCTCCTGTCAGGTCGCAGCGGATCTGCTGTTCCTCGCGGATCGCGTCGCCTCGCTCTATCACGGCTTCCACAGCGCCGAACGCGCATTGCAGATCAAGGACTTCCTTGCCGAGCATTACGGACAGAACGGTCAGTCCGCGGACGAGTTGATCGACGCGGTCGCGAGCCGCGCGCAGGACATGCTCGCAGTGTACGAGATCGACAGCGGTGACCTCCGGCCCTACTCGCAGCTTCTGCAGGAGGCGAACGACGAGCTCGGTCGTCTCAACCTCTCCTATGAGCAACTCGTGATGGAACTCAAGCAGGCACAGGCGCGAACGGAGCAGCTGGCCGCCGAACTCGGAGAGGCGAACACCCGCCTGCGCGAACTGGTGTCACGCGACGGCCTGACCGGGCTCTACAACCACCGTCATTTCCAGGAGATGCTCCGCAAGGAAATCGGCGAGGCCGCCCGCTACGGGCGTCCGCTGACGCTGATCCTGTTCGATGTCGATTTCTTCAAGAGAGTCAATGACCAACATGGTCATCCCGCCGGGGACGCGGTCCTGAGGCGCATCGCGGAACACGTCGCGGAGACGGTGCGGTCCAGCGATGTGGTGGCCCGCTACGGTGGCGAGGAGTTCGCGATCATACTGCCGGAGACCGATGCCCGCGAAGCGGTCGTCCTCGCCGAACGGATCCGGCGCGGTATCGAGGCGATGGAGATCGCGATCGGCAACCACCAGTCGCCCTTGCAGGTGACCGTGAGCCTGGGGCTCACCAGTTTCCGGCACGAAGACTCCGAGCGTGCGCAGGGCGCACTGATCGAGGCGGCGGACAAGGCCCTCTATGCGGCCAAGCACGGCGGGCGAAACCGTCTCGTAGTCGGCCGCGGATGATGTCGGCGGACGGCGCTGCCGCCGACGCTCGCTCGCCGCCTCACGGAACCCGGCATCCCACCAGCTGCAGCCGCTGACCCGGGCGAATCAGGTAGCGCGGGCCCGGGATGCCGTTCGCTTCGGCGACCATTTCCAGGCTCGGGCATCCCTGGCGGTGTACGATCGTCGAGAGGGTATCTCCGCTGCGCACGGTGTAGGTGCGTACCGCGAGCAGGGCGCGGCGCTCCTCGCGGGAGGCGTGCAGACGGCGGGCGAGTTCGGTGCGTGTGCCGTTCAGGCACGCCTCCGGGTACCGCGCCGCGATCTCGGCCGGCGCCTGAACCGCGTAGCCGTCAGGGAGCCGCACATCGTGATCCTGATGCGGATTGAGATTGCGCAGCGTGCGGAACCATCCGGCACGGCTGCCTTCCTGGCCGAGACAGATCGACAGTTCCGCGAGGGTCTTCGGTTCCGCCAGTTCGATTTGTGAGGGCTTGGCGTCCACCACCGGAAATGCGACGCCATGGGTCTCCGGGTCCTGGAACAGCATGGCTGCCGCCAGCACGTACGGCACATACTCCTGGGTCTCGCTTGGCAACTGCCGGAAGAAATCGGGGTTCCAGAAGCTGGGTTCATCGAGCGCGCGGGTCAGGCGCAGGACCCGGGTCTCGCCGAGATTGTAGGCTGCCAGCGCCAGGGTGAGATCTCCCTCGTGCTCAATGAACCGCTCCCGCAGATAGGCGACGTTCGCCCGGGTGGCGGCCAGCGGATCAAAGCGCTCGTCGCGCTCCTCATCGATGCGCAGGCCCAGGCGCAGCGCGGTGTAGCCCATGAACTGCAGCGGTCCCGCCGCGCCCACCCGCGACACCGAGTGCACGCGACCCCCCGATTCCTTCGCGAGGATGCCGAAGAGCAGTGCCTCGGGCAGACCGGCCTGCGCGTACACCGGCCACATCAGGTGACGCATGTACATGTACTGCTCGTAGGCGTCGATCAGCGTCGGCAGCATCCACGTGAGCCAGTCGTTCAGCGCCGCCGCGATCAGGCTGTCCCGCTCCGCAGTCCACGCGATGCCCTCGTCGTTCAGCGCCTGGTCCAGGCTTCCCGAATACTCGGCAAGGGACCCTGGCGGGACCTGCCCGTTCTGTTCCGCCCTGCCCGCAGTCGCGAGACCGGCCAGCGCCGTGGCAATGCAGCAAACCGCGACCCAGTAGCGAAACGACGCGCCCATATCCCCTCCTCCGCAGTAAAGAATGGTAGTCTCGCCGCCGCGGCGACGGGACGCCACCCCCAGGCGGGTATCGCACGCGCGCACGCCCGGATGCCAGCCGCGCCCCCGATCCGGTGGACCTGTCCGCCCCCGCGGCGTTCCCGGGGGAACGGGCGGGCCGCTCAGGGGTCACATGGCGCGTGGGGCCGCTCCCGACGCGCACGCGATCCCCTGACGCAAGGAGGCACTGTTTCTCGAATGGCGATCGAAGTCTCGGAACTGACAAAGAATTTCGGCCCCGCCACCGCCGTGGATGCGGTCAGCTTTGACATCGCGACCGGCTCGGCCACGGCCCTGCTGGGTCCGAACGGCGCCGGAAAGACCACAACCCTTGCGATGCTCCTGGGCCTGATGACACCCACCTTCGGACACATTCGCGTGCTGGGTGCCGACATGCTTCGTGACCGCTACGCGGTGCTCAACCGGATGAACTATGCGTCCCCCTACATCGACCTGCCCCAGCGCCTGACCGTGCGCGAGAACCTGCTCGTGTACGGACGGCTGTACGGCGTGCGCAGACTCAAGGCGCGCATCTACCAGCTGGCGGAGGAGCTCGAACTCGAGGCCCTGATCAACCGGCCGTACCGTGAGCTCTCGGCCGGCCAGCGGACCCGGGTGGCGCTGGCGAAGGCGCTGATCAACGAACCGGAACTCCTCCTCCTCGACGAACCCACCGCCTCCCTGGACCCCGACACCGGCGATCGCATCCGGGGCTGGCTCGAGGCTTACAGGGCACGGACCGGTGCGACGATGGTACTGGCATCGCACAACATGCCGGAGGTTGAACGTCTCTGCGATCGCGTGTTGATGATGCGCGGCGGGCGCATCGTCGATGACGGTACGCCGGACGGCCTGCGGGCGCGCTACGGGAGGCGCAACCTCGAAGAGGTGTTCCTGGACATTGCCCGTCATGCGTGATCGCCACGCATCCCCGCGCACCGTTACTCGCCAGGGCCTGGGGGAATCGCTGAACCGCAGCTACGCGGTGCTGCTGCGGCACGTTTATCTCCTGCGGGGTTCCTGGCCCCGAGTGCTCGAACTGGCCTACTGGCCGGTAATGCAGATGATCCTCTGGGGCTTCATCACGCAGTTCTTCACCGGACACAGCGAGTGGGTGGCACAGGCGGCCGGGCTGCTCCTCGCGGCCGTGCTGCTGTGGGACGTGCTGTTCCGCGCCCAGCTCGGCGTGACCCTGCCCTTCTACGAGGAGCTGTATTCGCGCAACCTCGGCCACCTCTTCGTCAGCCCGCTGCGTCCCTGGGAGCTGATCGCGTCACTGCTCGGAATCAGCACGCTGCGCACCCTGATCGGGGTGGTGCCCGCGGCTCTTCTCGCGATCCCCCTTTACCAGTACTCGATCTTCACCATGGGTCTGCCGCTGATCGTGTTCTTCGTGCAGCTGCTGGTGACCGGGTGGGCGCTCGGGCTGATGATCAGCGGCCTGGTGCTGCGCTTCGGGCTCGGTGCGCAGAGCCTGGCCTGGGTGGCCATCTTCGCGCTGGCACCGATCTCGGGCATCTATTACCCGATCGAGGTTCTGCCGGGATGGCTGCAACCGCTCGCGCTGGCCCTGCCCTCCGCCCACGTCTTCGAGGGCATGCGGGCGGTGCTGCTCGACGAGGGCTTCCACACCGGGCACTTCGCCGCCGCCATGGCCCTCAACGTTGTCTATCTCGTGCTCGGCGCGGCCCTGTTCATGCGCGTGTTCGCGCTCGCACGCGAGCGCGGCCTGCTGCTGCACAGCGGCGAATAGCGCGTATCGGCCCGCTGGTGTGGCCCGGGGCAACGCCGTGCTGACGGCCGCCGGCTCCCGCAGCCAGCACTTAGGGTGCTGAACGCAGGTAGATGCGGATCACGAGCCAGTCGTACAGCGCATGGGCGATGGCCACCACCAGCAGGTTGCCCGTGACGTGATAGACCATGCCGAGGTAGATCCCGATCAGGGTGGCAAAGAGAAAATAGAAACCGGATATGTAGTGCGCGAGCCCGAACACGATCGCGGCCAGCAGAATCGCTAGCGCCACGGGCAGATGCTCCGTCAGCCCCCCCTGCAGCACGCCACGCAGCAGCATCTCCTCCCCGAAGCCCGCCAGGAGTGACAGCAACGCCACCGAGCCGGCCGGCGCATCCCGAAACAGCGTGTGCAGAAAATCGCGAACCTGGGCCTCCAGCGCCCGATAAGCCCGGAGCCCGCTGGCAGCGAGCAGCGCGAGCAGACCCAGCATCGGCAGGGTGGCCAGCACGCCCATGGCGAGCGCATCGACCCTCCATTCGAAGCGACCGGGCACCGGTATGCCGAGCAGGACCCCGAGCAGGAGCGCAAGGGGGATCAGTGCCCCCTGAAAGAGTATCCCCGCCCGTAACGGTTGGCGTTGCACGAATCGGCGCAGGTCCATTCGCATCCCCTCTTCCGACGTCGCTCGAACGCCCGCCACGATAAACCATGCGTCCCCCGGTCACGATCGGAGCCCGAATCCGCGTCCGTGTCAGGCACCACGCAGCGGGTGAAAAAGGCATGAGCCGGTGGCTCCTTCCGTTCAGAAGGGGTTCAGATGCGCCCCCCTATCCTGAGTCCGACCTCGGAGAAGAACCCGGGTCCGGCAGAAGGGACCAGCGCCGTTCTGCCGTTGCGATCTCCGGTTCGTGGATGCCATTGAATCATCCGGGACGCCGGAAACCCCGCGAAAGACCACTTACTGAAGGCAGCAACCAGGAGAACCTGACGATGAAAAGCACCAAGACCCCGATCCTGCAACTCGCACTCGCCGCGGCCGCCCTTTTGGCAATGACCGCCGGACCCGTTTCCGCCGCGGGCAGCAACATGAACACCACCATCCAGGAGGGCCGCATCAACACCAA
>JAGTVE010000277.1 GCA_018224485.1 Thioalkalivibrio sp.
CGCCCCGGACGGGCCGGGCCGGCGCGGGAATTCTAGCGCAGGATGGTGATCGGGTGTCGGTACGGACCGGGTGGCTCCCCGGCGTCACGACTTCTGTATGGCTGGGCCGGCAGGATTACGGCGCTGCGCGCCGCCCTCCGGGCCGTCGCCTGCGGCGACGTTCTGCCCCTTCGGGGCAGTCGAACCTTGAGCTTCGAACCCTGCCGGCCCCACCTCGTGGCGCTACGGGGTATTCCCGCGTCACGACTTCTGTATGGCTGGGCCGGCAGGATTCGAACCTGCGAATGCCGGGATCAAAACCCGGTGCCTTACCGCTTGGCGACGGCCCAATAACTCGTTCTCCGACTACATCCCGTCCGCGTTCGGAGGGTGCCACTCGCACAGTGGCGAGCGGTTGGCGAGGCGCCCGACCCAACTGCGCCAGGGCTGTGGCTGCGCCTGCTGTGCCGCCCGCGCGGCGGCCTCGTCGGCAAACAGCCCGAACAGACAGCCCCCGGTTCCGCTGAGCCGGGCCGGGACCCCCTGCGCATACAGCCACGCGAGCGCCCCGTCCACGACCGGAAAACGGCGCCGCACCAGCGGCTCGAAGACGTTGCCGAAAGACCCATACCCCGACGCCGTGATTCTCTCGGGGGGACAGTCCCGTGTCAATTCGCGGGAACCGAACATGGTTGCGGTGGACACCGCCGCCCCCGGGTCGATCAGCAGCACCCAGGGCGTATCCGGCTCCACGGGTGTCAGTCGCTCACCCACGCCCTCCGCCCATGCCGCGAGCCCCTGCACGAACACTGGCACGTCGGCCCCCAGCCGCAGTCCCAGCTGCGCCAGGGACGGCAGGGGCAGACCCAGTCCGAAGAGGTGATTCAGCGCCACCAGCGTGGTCGCGGCATCGGAGCTGCCCCCGCCCAGTCCCCCGCCGACGGGGATGTTCTTGGTCAGCGCAATCCGGACCCCGAGGGGATGGCCGCTGCGCTCGGCAAGCAGGCGTGCCGCCTTGAGACACAGGTTGTCGCCATTCACGGCGGGCACCGCCGCGCCGAGTTCCACGCGCCCGGGGGACAACGGGGAGAACTGCAGCCAGTCGCAGAGATCCACGAACTGGAATACGGTCTGCAGCTCGTGGTAACCGTCCGCGCGGCGTCCGGTGATGTGCAGGAAGCGGTTGATCTTCGCGGGTGCCGGAAACCGGATCGAGAAATCGGCGTTCACGATGCCGGCGCCGGCTGGCCAAGCTGCCAGCGGTGGATCCGCAGCTGCAGGCGCATGTCCCCGCGGCGCAGCTCCAGGGAGGCCGGCATCACCGCGGGACCGGCATCCTCGAAGGCCCCGTAGAGGATCTCCCAGCCGTCCTGGATCAACCGCGACGGACGTCCCCCCGCGTCCGCCCGAAGGTCGAAGCCCGCGCCCGGACGCGCGATCCCGCGCACCCAGGCGTCGAGGCCCGAGACCGGGATCTCACGCCCGGTGATCAGCGCGATCAGCCGGTCAGGGTCCGAGGCCTGGTAGCGTTCGCCGTCGCGGGTCAGCAGCACCGCGCGGTGCCCGCCCAGAACCAGGCGGCCACCCCCACGCCCCATGGGCCCCGACAGGTCGATCACCTGCTCCGGTCCCTCGGCACGCCAGCCGAGCTGCCCCGTCCAGGTCTCCTCCGGGAGCTCCAGGATCAGGCGCCCGGCCAGGCGCCAAGTGTCCACCGCCTCCAGCCGGGCGGAACGCTCGGCGAAGGCCGCGCGGGCGGCGGCCTCGTCTCCCGATGGTTCGGGAATCGACGCACAGCCCAGGAGGCCGAACACCGCGAGGGCGGCCAGCACGATGGGCCGCAGGCTCTCGACGCGCCTGCGCAGGCGCATGAACCGCAGGCCAGGGAAGCCGGAGGCGTCAACCACAGGGAAGCCCCTCAGTCTTCCAGCTCCCGGCTGACCCGGCGCAGCCGCTCGTGCCCGGGATCGCGTTCCAGGGCCTCTTCGATGATCGCGCGGGACTCTTCGCGGCGACCCACCTTCCACAGGACCACTGCGAGGTTGCTGGCGATCTCGCTGTCCTTCATCAGGTCGTAGGCACGCTCCAGCTTCGCCAGCGCCTCGTCGGTGCGGCCCATCCGGTACAGGACCCAGCCGTAGCTGTCGATGACCGCGGCGTCGTCCGGGCGCTGCTCGTAGGCACGGGTGATGAGATCGTAGGCCTCTTCATAGCGTTCGGTCCGATCGGCGAGGGTGTATCCGAGGGCGTTGAGCGCCGACACGTTCTCCGGATCCATCTCCAGGATGGCCCGGAAATCCGCCTCGGCCGCCTGGATGTTGCCGGCCCGCTCGTGGACCAGCCCACGCAGGTACAGCAGCTGCTCCGAACCGGGGAACTCGACCAGCCCCCGGGCCAGCCGCTCGAGCGCCGCGTCGAATTCGCCCTTGTCCCGCAGCAGGTTGGCCTCCACGAGGTAGGCGCGCAGGGCGATGCCCTCGTCGGGATCCTGCTGGAGGTCTTCGAGGATCGGTCGGGCCGCCGCATGACCGTCCAGCTCCGCCGTCAGGCGCGCCACCCTGAGGCGCGCATCGTCTGCGTGCTCCCCTGTATCCACCGCCTGGTAGGACCGGCGCGCGGCCTCGAGATCATCCGCCTGTTCGTGCAGGCGACCGAGATAGTAGTGGGCATCCGAGGTCCGGCGGCCGCTCGCGAGGAGATGCTCGAGGTATTCGCGTGCAAGCCCGAACCGGCCCGCCTCGAGACTGAGCAGGGCGGTGGTCAGCAGAAGGTCCGCGTCCTCGGGGTCCATGGCCAGAAGCCGGTCCAGCTCGGGACGCACGCGCTCGAAATCCTCCACGTCCACCAGCGCCCTGGCGTAGGCGAGACGCACGTCGCGCCGGTCGGGATGCACATCCACCGCGGCTGAAAGCGCCGCCAGCGCCGCATCGTCGTCCTCCATCTCCGTGAGCACGCGGGCCAGAGTCATGCGCAGGTGCACCGCATCCGGGAAACGGTCCACACCGGTCCGCGCGATCTCGCGGGCCCGCTCCAGCCGTTCAAAGCGCAGCGCAAGTTCCGCATGCGCCTGCCAGCCAGCGGCCTCATCGGGGTTCGCATCCACCAGCCGCTCCACGGCCCGAAGCGCCGTCTCCCGATCCTCGGACTGCGCGAGCAAGGACACCACGACCCGATAACCCTCGTCGGTGCCGACCTCGTCGACGATGTCCTCCAGCAGTTCGGCCGCCTTGTCGTCCCGTCCCGTGGTGGTCATCAGTACCGCAGCGATCTGCATCGCCTCGATGCTGCCGGGCGACAATTCCAGCCAGCGCTCAGCACCCGCGAGGGCACGCCGATGATTGCGGGCGAACAGGGCCAGCCGGGTGGCCCGTTCCGCCACCTGTACGTCGCTGCTGAGCCGCGCCGCGGCCAGGTAATAGGTGCTGGCCTGCTCGTAATCGCCCGCCTGAGCGGCCAGTTCGGCCGCCAGCAGGCTGAACAGCACCTGGGCCTCGGAGTCTTCCGTCGCCTCGGCCCCGGATAGCGAGAGAATCGGGGGGGCCTCGATATACTCGGAGCCCGAGGCATTGAGATTGGTCTGAGCGCAGCCCGCTAGCAGCACTGCGGGAAGCGCGACAGCGAGAAGTCGCGACATGATGGGAACGTTCCACATGATTTCGAGGCATTGGACGATGGATGTAGGCAACGGGTTCCACCGGCGAGATCAGGGCTCACTGTATCTGATGGCGCCACGCAGTACACTAAGGCGTTGCTGATCACACCCCGGCGCGAAAGAAGCCCGCTCGATGCTGTTCACCCTCGGAATCAATCACCGCACTGCGCCGGTCCAGGTCCGCGAGCGCCTCGCCGTAAACGAGGTCCAGCTCGGGGAGGCGCTGGATTCGCTCCACAGCGGCGTGAGGATTCCGGAGGCCGCCATCCTGTCCACCTGCAACCGCACCGAGATCTACTTCCGGGAGAACGACCACGCCGGAGAGGAACGCGTGCTGGACTGGCTGGGCGGTTTTCACGGCATCCGGCGCGACGAACTCGAGGCCTACCTGTACCGGCATCATGACGACGAGGCGGTGCTGCACACCCTGCGCGTCGCCTGCGGACTCGACTCCATGGTGCTCGGCGAGCCGCAGATCCTGGGGCAGATGAAGTCCGCCTATCAGCACGCCCACTCGGCCGGGACGCTGGGGCTGTCACTGGAACGTCTCTTTCAGCACGCCTTCGCCACCGCCAAGGACGTCCGTACGTCCACCGCGATCGGCGCCAGCGCGATCTCGGTCGCGTTCGCGGCGGTCTCGCTCGCACGCCAGATCTTCGGGGACCTGAAGCCGCTCACCGCGCTCGTGATCGGGGCCGGCGAGACCATCGAGCTCACGCTGCGCCACCTGGTGGGTCACGGGGTCGGACACGTGATCGTCGCGAACCGCACCGTCGAGCGCGCGCACATGCTCGGCGACCGCTTCGGGGCCGAACCCATCCCGTTGACCGGACTCCCGGAATACCTCCACCGCTGCGACATCGTGATCAGTTCCACCGCTGCCCCGCTGCCAATCCTCGGCAAGGGCGCGGTGGAACGCGCCATCCGCAGGCGGCGCCATCGCCCGATGTTCATGGTCGATATCGCAGTGCCCCGTGACATCGAGCCGGAGGTGGCGGAACTGGAGGACGTGTACCTGTACACCGTCGACGACCTGCAGGAGGTGATCAGCCAGAACATGGCCTCGCGCCAGGCGGCGGCGGAGCAGGCTGAGCAGATCATCGCTGCACGGGCCGACGAGTTCATGCGCTGGCTGCGCGCGCGGGACTCGGTGGAGAGCATACGGCGGCTGCGCGATCAGGCGGAGACCATCCAGCGGGAGACGCTCCTGCGAGCCGAGACCCAGCTGCGGGCGGGTCACCCGCCGGAGGACGTGCTGCGGCAGCTCGCGCACCTGCTGACCAACAGGCTGATGCACGCCCCCTGCAAGAGCCTGAACGCGGCTGCGCACGAGGGCGACGCCGATCTGTTACGCGCCGCGCACCGGCTGTTCCAGCTGCCCGGCAGCGATGACGCGGACACCCGGGACGATTCGTGAAGGAATCATTCGAACGCCGGCTCGAGGGCCTGGCCGAGCGCCACACCGAGATCGCGGGACTGCTCGCGGCGCCCGATGCCGCGGCGGACCCGGACCGTTTCCGCCGGCTCTCGGTCGAGTACAGCCAGCTGGAGCCGGTCGCGGCGGCCTGGCGTGCCTGGATCCGCAACCGGGATGCCTTGAGGGCCACCGAGGCACTGCTGAAGGATCCCGAATCCGAGGTTCGGGAACTGGCGGCGGACGAGTCGTCGAGGCTGCAGACGGAGGCCGAGCGGCTGGAGGGCGAGCTGCAGGCCCATCTCGTGCCGCAGGATCCCCACGACGAGGCCAATGTGTTCCTGGAGATCCGGGCCGGGACCGGCGGCGACGAGGCCGCCATCTTCGCAGGCGATCTGCTGCGCATGTACAGCCGCTATGCCGAACAGCGGCAATGGCAGATGGAGATCCTGAGTGCCAGCGAGGGAGAACACGGGGGCTTCCGCGAGGTGATCCTCCGGGTGGTCGGGCACGGGGTGTACTCGCGGCTGAAGTTCGAATCCGGAACGCATCGGGTGCAGCGGGTGCCGGAGACCGAGTCCCAGGGCCGCATTCACACCTCGGCGGCAACCGTGGCCATCATGCCCGAACTGGAAGCGGTCGAAATGCCGGAGATCAACCCGGCCGACCTGCGCATCGACACCTACCGGGCCAGCGGCGCCGGCGGCCAGCACGTGAACCGCACCGACTCGGCGGTAAGGCTGACCCACCTGTCCACCGGGATGGTGGTCGAGTGCCAGGAGGAGCGGTCCCAGCACAAGAACAAGGCGCGCGCGATGACCCTGCTGGCGGCGCGACTCTACGAGGCCGAACGCAGCCGACAGGCCGCGGAGCAGAGCGCCACGCGCAAGAGCCTGGTGGGCAGCGGCGACCGCTCCGAGCGCATCCGCACCTACAATTTTCCGCAGGGCCGCATCACCGATCACCGGATCAACCTGACCCTCTACAAACTGGACGAAGTGATGTCGGGAGGCCTCGATCCGCTGGTCGATCCGCTGACGCACGAGCACCAGGCCGAACAGCTGGCCGCACTTGCCGACGACTGACGCGACCACCCTGGAGAAGCTGCTTGCCGAATCCCGCGACAGGCTGCAGCGGGCCGGGATCGAGCAACCGGGTCTCGAGGCCCGCCTGCTGGTGGGCCATCAGCTGGGGATCCCGGGCGTGCACCTGATCGCCTTCGGCGAGCAACCGGTCACCGCGCCGCAGGCCGAGGCCGTGCGCGCGCTGATCGCCGCCCGGGCCGCCGGGCAACCGGTCGCCTACCTGCTGGGCCGGCGCGAGTTCTGGTCCCTGCTTCTGGAAGTGGATGAAGGCTGCCTGATCCCCCGTCCGGAGACCGAACTGCTGGTCGAACGCGCACTCCGGCACCTGCCGACCGGTCCGGCGCGGGTGCTGGACCTTGGGACCGGATCCGGCGCGATCGCGCTGGCGCTGAAGAGCGACCGGCCGCCACTGGAGGTCTGGGCCAGCGATGTCGAGGCCAGGGCGCTGACGGTGGCAGCGGCGAATGCCCGCAGGCTCGGGCTGACGGTGCACTGGTTCCGCGGACGCTGGCTGGAGGCGGTCGCGCCGCATCCGCTGTTCCACCTGATCGTCAGCAACCCGCCCTACATCGCAGCGGACGATCCCCACCTCACGGCCGGGGATCTGCGCTTCGAGCCGCGCAATGCGCTGGTGGCCGCGGACACCGGGCTTGCGGATCTGCGGGCAATCGCGGAAGCATCGCGCTGCCGACTGCGCCCGGGGGCATGGCTGCTGCTGGAACATGGCGCGGATCAGGGATCAGCGGTGCGCGCCCTGCTGCACGATGCCGGCTACCGCGAGGTATCCAGTCACGACGATCTGGCGGGCCTCGAGCGCATGACCGAGGGGCGTGCCGCGGCCTGAAGTGCGGTGCCTTCCCGCGGCGCGCCAGCGGATCCTGGACCGACTGGGCAAATGATGCGGCGCCAACTACCATACAGGGCATGGACTCGACCGTTCGCACACGGGAATTCATCTTCCGGGGACCGCACCACGAGGCGGACCAGGCGCCCTCGGCCGCGCTGCTGCTCGCCGACTCGCCGATGGTCTCCGAGGTGTCGGTGGCCGGCCCGAACCGGGTGCTGGCGAGCTACGACCTGCGCGAGGTGAGCTTCTCCGAGATCGAGTCGGCGCTGGAGGAGCTCGGCTTCCACCTGGACAACAGTCTGCTCACCCGGCTGCGCCGTGCCTACTACGCCTATTGCGAGGATACGCGGCGCGCGAACATGCAGGTGAGCTCCAACTGCTTCGGGCACTGCGCGCGGCGCATCTTCGTGCGCCACTACCAGCAGAGCGAACACGGCTGCCGGGACCAGCGTCCCTCGCACTGGCGCTCGTACTGGTGACCCCGGCCCGGGGCGGGCGAATCGCGATTCGGAGTCCCGAGTGAACGACGAGCTCCTGCTGCGTTACAGCCGCCAGATCCTGCTGCCGAACGTAGGCGTCGAGGGGCAGGAGCGTCTGTCGGTCGCCCACGCGGTGGTGATGGGTCTCGGGGGCCTGGGGTCCCCGATCGCGGCCTATCTCGCGGCCGCCGGAGTCGGACAGCTGACCCTGGTCGATTTCGATCGCGTCGATCTGAGCAACCTGCAGCGCCAGGTCCTGCACGGGCAGCGGGACATCAGCCGCCTCAAGGTCGATTCGGCCGCGGACAGCCTGCGCCAGCTAAACCCCGGATGCCGCCTGAACACGCTGGCCCGTCGGCTGGATACGGCGGAACTGGAGGCACTCTTTGCCGAAGCCGACGTGGTCCTGGACGGCACCGACAATTTCGCCAGCCGGGCGCTGATCAACCGCGCGGCGGTGGCTGCCGGCGTCCCGCTGGTCTCCGGGGCGGTGATCCGCTTCGAGGGACAGCTGGCCACCTTCGACTTCCGGGACCCTTCGATGCCCTGCTACCACTGCCTCTACGGCGAGGGCGAGGAACCCGGCGAGACCTGCGGCGAGTCGGGGGTGTTGGCGAGTCTTCCCGGGGTGATCGGCAGTCTGCAGGCCACGGAGGCGCTGAAGCTCCTGCTCGGGTTGCCGACACTCGCCGGGAGGCTGTTGCTCGTGGACGGGCTCACGATGAGCTTCCGGACCCTGGCGCTGGCCCGCGATCCCGGCTGCACGGTCTGCGGCCCGGCGGGCGCCGGGGCCGCCGCCCGGATCTGAGGCCTTCTTCCCCGAAGTCGAGCCACGGGGATTTACGGACCCTCAGTGGCGGGTGGAACCCACCGCCGGCTGCGGTTCGGCGGCCGCGAACAGGGCCTCCGCATCCACCGCGTCGAGACGGTAGCGGGCATTGCAGAATTCGCAGGTGACCGCGATCTCCCCCTCCTGCTCAAGCGTCGCGCGCACCTCGTCGGGCCCGAGGCCCTTCAGCATGTCCTGCACCTTGTCGCGCGAGCAGCTGCAGGCGAAGCGCATCCCGTGCCCGTCCAGCAACCGCACCCGTTCTTCGTGGAACAGCCGGCCCAGCAGGTCTTCCGCCGCCAGATCGAGCAATTCCTCCCCGGACACGGTGTCGCCCAGCAGGGTGAGGCGCGTCCAGTCCTCCGAATCGCGCGGCGTGGGTGCCCCATCCGGTCCCGGCATGCCCTGCAGCAGCATTCCGGCGGCACTGTCCGGACCGGCCGCGAGCCAGACCCGCGTCGGCAGCTGTTCGGAGCGCTCGAAGTACGCGTCCAGCGCGGTTGCGAGCGACGAACCCTCCAGCGCCACCACGCCCTGGTAGCGTTCGCGCCCCGCCCCCGGGTCCAGCGTGATCAGCAGCCGCGCATCGGCGCCGAAGATCTGGACCAGATCACCGTCCGGGACCTCTCCCCGGTAGCGGGCGAGTCCGCGCAGCGACTGACTCCCGGTCGCCTGCACCACCAGCATCTGCAACGGACCGGACCCGGTGATCTGCAGGATCAGGGAACCGTCGAACTTCAGCGTTGCCGCGATCAGGGCAACGGCCGCATAGGCCTCGCCCAGGTGCCGGTATACCGCGGGAGGATAACGGTGGCGCTGCAACAGGGCCTGCCAGGACGCATCAAGGTGTACCCACTCGCCCCTCACCGGGGTGTTCTCGAGCAGAAAGCGGTGCAGCGTGTCGGCCTCCTTGATCATGACCTCTCCGACCGCGGCCGCGATGCGGACGTTCAGTCCCCGCTCAGCCGCGCCCGCAGCCGCTCGTTGACCTGAGCCGGGTTGGCCTTGCCCTGGGTCTTCTTCATCACCTGTCCGACAAAGAAGCCGAGCAGCTTGTCCTTGCCGGCACGGTACTGTTCGAGCTGCACGGGATTCGCGGCGATCACATCGTCGATGATCCGGTCGATCGCGCCGGTGTCGGTGATCTGCTTCAGCCCCCGCCCGGCAATGATCGCATCGGCGTCGCCCTCCCCCGCCCACATCGCGTCGAAGACCTCCTTGGCGATCTTGCCGGAGATGGTCTCGTCCCGGATCCGCGTCAGAAGCTGCGCCAGCGCCGCCGGCGTGACCGGACTCCGGGCCACTTCCAGCTCGGAGCGGTTCAGCGCCGCGGTGAAGTCACCCATCATCCAGTTGGCGGCGAGCTTTGGCGCCCCGCAGGCGGCCACCAGCGCCTCGTAGTAGTCCGCCAGCTCGCGGGTGGCGGTCAGTGTGCCGGCATCGTAGGGGGACAGCCCGTAGTCGCGCGCAAAGCGCTCGCGCTTCGCATCCGGCAGTTCGGGCATCCCGGCGCGGATCGCCTCGATATCCTCCGCGTGGACCGCCACCGGCAGCAGGTCGGGATCCGGGAAGTAGCGGTAGTCGTTCGCCTCTTCCTTGGAGCGCATTGGGCGGGTCTCGTCGCGGTCCGGGTCGAACAGGCGTGTCTCCTGCACCACCGTGCCGCCCGATTCGATCAGGTCGATCTGGCGCTCCACCTCGAAGTTGATCGCACGCTCGACGAAACGGAAGGAGTTCAGGTTCTTGATCTCGGTACGAATGCCGAAGGACGACTGCCCCACCGGCCGGACCGAGACATTCGCGTCGCAGCGGAAACTGCCCTCCTGCATGTTCCCGTCACAGATGTCGAGGTAACGCACCAGCGCGTGCAGCTTCTTCATGTACGCCACCGCCTCGCGCGCCGAGCCCAGCTCCGGCTCGGAGACGATCTCGACCAGCGGCGTCCCGGCACGGTTGAGATCGATGCCCGTCATCGTGCCGAAGCCCTCGTGCACGCTCTTGCCCGCGTCCTCCTCGAGGTGCGCCCGGGTGACGCCGATCCGCTTGCGGCTGCCGTCGTCGAGTTCGATCTCCAGGTGGCCCCGCGCGACGATCGGCAGCTCGAACTGGGAGATCTGGTAGCCCTTCGGGAGATCCGGATAGAAGTAGTTCTTGCGCGCGAACACGGACCGCGGGGCAATCTGCGCGTCGAGTGCCAGCCCCAGCATCACGGCCTTGCGCACGACCGCCTCGTTCAGCACCGGCAGCACGCCGGGCAGGCCCAGGTCGACCGCGCAGGCCTGCCGGTTCGGCTCCGCCCCGTAGGCGGTCGCGGCCCCGGAGAAGATCTTCGACACGGTGTTCAGCTGGGCGTGGACCTCCAGCCCGATCACGGTTTCCCATTCCATTCTTCGTCCGCCTTTACGCGAAGGCCGCGGGCATGCGCTGATGCCAGCCCGTCTCCTGCTGGAACTGGTGCGCGACATTCAGCAGGCGGCCCTCGTCGAAGTAGTTCCCGATCAGCTGCAGGCCCACCGGCAGACTGCCGATCGTTCCCGCCGGCATCGACAGGCCCGGGAGACCGGCGAGATTCGCCGCGATGGTGTAGATGTCGGAGAGATACATGCGGACCGGGTCCGCGCTCTTCTCTCCCAGCCGGAACGGGAGCTCCGGCGTCGTCGGGCCGGCGATCACGTCCACCTGCTCGAAGGCGCGGCGGAAATCCTCCGCGATCAGCCGCCTGACCTTCTGGGCCTTCAGGTAGTAGGCATCGTAATAGCCGGCGGACAGCACGTAAGTCCCGATCATGATGCGGCGCTTGACCTCGGCACCGAAGCCCTCGGCGCGCGAGCGCGTGTACAGGTCCATCAGGTCGCGCGGATCATTGCAGCGGTGGCCGAAACGCACGCCGTCGTAACGCGCCAGGTTGGACGAACACTCGGCCGGTGCCACCACGTAATACGCCGGAACCGACAGGTCGCTGTTCGGCAGGCTGATCTCCACCGGCTCCGCCCCGCGCTCGCGCAGCACCGCCAGTGCGTCCTGCACCGCCCGGCGGACGTCCGCGTGCAGCCCGTCCCCGAAGTATTCCCTGGGCAGACCGATGCGCAGACCCTTGAGGTCGCGGTCGAGCCCGGCGGTGAAGTCCTCGTCCGGACGTTCCAGGCTGGTGGAATCCCGGGAATCGAAGCCGGCCATCGCATTCAGCATCAGCGCACAGTCCTCCGCGCTGGCGGCCATCGGGCCGCCCTGATCCAGACTGGAGGCGAAGGCGATCATCCCGTAGCGGGAGACGCGTCCGTAGGTGGGCTTCAGCCCGGTGACGCCACAGAACGCGGCCGGCTGACGGATCGAACCGCCGGTGTCGGTTCCGGTCGCCGCGGGCACCAGGCGCGCGGCCACTGCAGCCGCCGACCCGCCGGAGGATCCGCCCGGCACCCGCTCCGGATCCCACGGATTGAGGACCGGGCCGTAGTGGCTGGTCTCGTTGGACGAGCCCATCGCGAACTCGTCCATGTTGGTCTTGCCCAGCATCACCGCGCCGGCGGCATTCATGCGCTCGACGACCGAGGCGTCGTAGGGAGCGACGAAGGCATCGAGCATCCTCGAACCGCAGCTGGTGCGCACCCCGCGCGTGCAGAAGATGTCCTTCTGGGCCACCGGCAGCCCCAGCAGCGGCGCCCGCTCACCCCTCGCGAGCCGCTGGTCCGCCGCGTCGGCCGCGGCCAGTGCCTGTTCCCGGG
Organism: Thioalkalivibrio sp.; assembly: GCA_018224485.1. Lineage (GTDB taxonomy): Bacteria > Pseudomonadota > Gammaproteobacteria > Ectothiorhodospirales > Ectothiorhodospiraceae > Thioalkalivibrio. The sequence goes on from JAGTVE010000277.1 coordinate 12,008, forward strand.
TCACGGTCACGAAGCTGTTGATATCGGGATCCAGCCGTTCGATACGGTCGAGATAGAGTTCGGTCAGTTCGCGGCTGCTGATCTCGCCGGCCTGCAGGCGGCGCGCCCAGCCCGAAAGGGTGTCGAGTGTCATCGCCGGGGTTTCCGTTGCTGGACCGGGTTGCCGATCATTCGATCACGCGTGGCACGAGATATACACCGCCCTCCACCGCAGGCGCGATGTCCTGGAACAGTTCGCGCTGATCCGACTCGGTGACCCGGTCGGGACGGAGCCGCTGTTCCGCGTCGAGCGGGTGCGCCATCGGAGCGATGCCTTCGATATCGGCATTGTTCAGGGCCTCGACGAAATCGAAGATGTCGCTGAGGGCGGCCGCAAGGCCCTCGGCCTCGCGGTCATCCACGGCCAGCCGCGCCAGGTGCGCGATGCGGCGGACTTCGTTACTGGTCAGGGACATGGCAGGCGCTTCGACGTATAGTACGCGGGAGCGCAAAGTTACCACAAAGGCCACCTTGCCCAAAGCAGCGGGGCCTTGCTAGAGTTCCGCGTCTTTTCCGCCCGCCATCAGGATCAGGTCGAGCCATGTTCAAACGCTTTCTGGGGCTGTTCTCCAATGACATCTCCATCGACTTGGGTACTGCCAACACCCTGATCTACATGCGCGGGCAGGGTATCGTGCTGAACGAACCGTCGGTGGTGGCCATCCGCCAGGACCGCGGTCCCGGCGGGCCCCGCTCGCTGGAGGCGGTGGGGACCGAAGCGAAGAAGATGCTGGGCCGCACGCCGGAGAACGTGACCACCATACGTCCGATGAAGGACGGCGTGATCGCCGACTTCACCACCACCGAAAAGATGCTGCAGCACTTCATCAAGAAGGTACACGAGCGGCGGGTGTTCCGGCCCAGCCCCCGGGTGCTGGTCTGCGTGCCCTGCGGGGCCACGCAGGTCGAGCGCCGGGCGATCCGCGAGTCCGCCTTCGGCGCCGGCGCGCGCAAGGTCTACCTCCTGCAGGAACCGGTGGCGGCCGCCATCGGCGCGGGCATTCCGCTGGACGAGGCAGTGGGTTCCATGGTGCTCGACATCGGCGGCGGTACCTCCGAGGTCGCGGTGCTGTCCATGAACGGCATCGTCTACTCCGAGTCGGTGCGGATCGGCGGCGACACCTTCGACGAGGCCATCATGGCCTACGTCCGCCGCAACTACGGCGTGCTGATCGGCGAGGCGACTGCCGAACGCATCAAGCACGCGATCGGTTCGGCCTACCCCGGCAAGGACCTGCTGGAGATCGAGGTGAAGGGCCGCAACCTCGCCGAGGGCGTGCCGCGTTCCTTCACCCTGAACAGCAACGAGATCCTGGAGGCCCTGCAGGATCCCCTCCACGGCATCGTGTCCGCGGTGCGCACCGCGCTGGAACAGACGCCGCCCGAGCTGGGCGCCGACGTGGCCGAGCGCGGCATCGTGCTGACGGGGGGCGGGGCGCTGCTCCAGCAGATCGACCGCCTGATCATGGAGGAGACCGGCATTCCGGTGGTCATCTCGGAAGATCCGTTAACCTGCGTGGCACGCGGTGGCGGGCGCGTGCTGGAGATGCTCGACGAAAAACGCGTCGACTTCCTGACCAGCGAGTAACCGTTCCCGCCCGTCGGAGGACGTGTCATCGAAAAGCCGCTGTTCAGCCTCGGGGCATCGCCCACACTGCGGCTGCTGGCCGTGCTCGTGATCGCCCTGGCGCTGATGGCGCTCGACCACCGGTTCAACCAGCTGCAGACCCTGCGCAGCATCTTCGCCACCATCGCCTACCCCGTCCAGCTGGCGGTGGACGCACCGATCCGGGCCGGCAGCCGGATTCTGGAATCCTTCTCGCGTCACGAACAGCTCGTGCTGGAGAACCGGCTGCTGCGCTCGGACCTGATGGAGCTGCGTGCGCGGCAGTTGCGCTTCGACGCGCTGCAGGCGGAGAACGATCGCCTGCGGGCCCTGCTGCATACCTCCGCGCAGGCCACCGAACGGGTCCAGATCGCCAAGCTCCTCGCGGTGGATCTGGACCCCTTCCGCCAGCAGATCGTGGTCAACAAGGGCAGGGCCGATGGCGTTTATGCCGGGCAGCCCCTGATCAATGCGGACGGCGTGATCGGACAGGTCCTGACGCCGCACTGGACCAGCTCCACCGCCCTGCTGATCTCCGACCCGGGGCACGCCCTGCCGGTGATCGTGGAGCGTACCGGATTGCGCGCACTGGCGGTCGGCTCCGGCAACCCGCGGCGCCTGGATCTGCGCCACGTGCCACCGCAGGAGGACATCGAGGAGGGCGACCTTCTGTTGACGTCGGGCCTGGGAGAACGCTTTCCCGCAGACTATCCTGTCGCGCGCATCGTGTCGGTGGAACATGAGCCCGGTCAGCCCTTTCTGGCCATCGCGGCCGAGCCCCTGGCCGCGCTGGACCGCTCGCGCGAGGTCCTGCTGCTGTGGACCGATCCGCCGGAGACCGGCGCCGAGACGGACGAGGAGGAATGAACCCGGGACTCGCCGTGCCGTTGCCGGTGCTGCTGTCCCTGCTGGCCGCGCTGGCGCTGACCATCGTGCCCCTGCCGGAGGCGATCGCTCCCCTCCGTCCGGAGTGGGTGCTGCTGGTGCTGGTCTACTGGGGCATGGCCTTCCCGCGCCGGGTGGGCATCCTGGTCGCCTTCGTCACCGGCCTGTTCCTCGACGTGCTGCACCAGCACCTGCTGGGCCAGAACGCGCTGACGCTGGCCCTCGCCATGTTCGTCGTGCTCCAGATCTACCCGCGCATGCGGGTCTTTCCGGTCTGGCAGCAGGCGGTGGTGGTTGCGTTCCTGGTGGCGTTCACGCGGCTGCTGCACATCTGGATCCAGGGAGCGATCGGACTGCCGCCAGGCAGCATCTGGTACTGGAGCCCGGCAATTACCAGCGCGCTCCTCTGGCCCGTCGTCTATCACATCCTGCGCGATGCACGCCGGCGCTGGCTTTTGCACCTGACCTGATGGCCTGTGACAAAATCGGGCGCCGGCGCATGGCATGCCCGTGCGCCGCCCCAACGCCCCGTTGCCAGGGGTCCCTGGCCGGAGGCCGTCCGCAATCCCCAAACGATCAACAGGCTGCTGACATGCAAGAAGCGACACGAACACGAATCGAGGC
>JAGTVE010000278.1 GCA_018224485.1 Thioalkalivibrio sp.
AGCGTCCCCTCCGCCCGCCTCCGGCGACGGTCCCACCCGGGCCCCGCCGACGCTGACCATCTATCACCGGGTCGACTGCGGACTCTGCGAGCGGATGCTCGCCGAGCTCACGTTCCTGCAAAGCCGCTATACTTTCGCGCTCGAGTGCGTCGACATCGACAAGGATCCCGATCTGTTGACGCGCTTCAACGCCAAGGTGCCCGTTCTGGCGGTGGACGGCGAGGTCCTCTGCTGCCACTTTCTCGATGCGCCGGCACTGATCGACGAGCTGACCCGGAATGACTGACCCCCGACTGACCCGCAACTTCTCGATTATCGCGCACATCGACCACGGCAAGTCCACTCTCGCGGACCGGCTGATCCAGGTCTGCGGCGGCCTGTCCGAGCGCGAGATGGCGGAACAGGTGCTCGATTCGATGGACCTCGAGCGTGAGCGCGGCATCACGATCAAGGCGCAGAGCGTCTCCCTGTTCTATGACGCCCGCGACGGCCAGCGCTATCAGCTGAACTTCATCGACACCCCGGGGCACGTGGATTTCTCCTACGAGGTCTCCCGCTCCCTGTTCGCGTGCGAGGGTGCGCTGCTGGTGGTGGATGCCTCCCAGGGGGTCGAGGCGCAAAGCGTTGCGAACTGTTACACCGCCATTGACGAGGGACTGGAGGTGGTGCCGGTACTGAACAAGATCGATCTGCCCGCCGCGGAGCCTGATCGCGTGGCCAGCGAGATCGAGGACGTGATCGGCATCGAGGCCGTGAATGCGCTGCGGGTGTCGGCAAAGACCGGAGAGGGTATCCCCGAGCTGCTGGAGGAGCTGGTGCGCCGGATCCCGCCACCAGAGGGCGACCCGGATGCGCCGTTGCAGGCCCTGGTGATCGACTCGTGGTACGACAACTATCTCGGCGTGGTGGCGCTGGTTCGGGTCAAGGCCGGACAGCTGCACGCGAAGCGCCGGATCACGGCGATGTCGGTGGGGCGCACCTACGAGGTGGACCGTGTTGGCGTATTCGCTCCGAAACCCGTGGATCGCCCGTTTCTCGACGTCGGCGAGGTCGGCTACGTAATCGCCAGCATCAAGGACATCACCGGGGCCAAGGTCGGCGATACCTTTACGGATGCGCAGCATTCCGCCGCGAGCCCACTGCCCGGCTTCAAGGAGATGCAGCCACGCGTCTTCGCCGGCCTGTTCCCGATCAGCGCCGAGGACTTCAACGATCTGCGCGAGGCCCTGGACAAGCTGCGCCTGAACGACTCGTCCCTGCAGTTCGAGCCGGAGACCTCTCAGGCGCTCGGATTCGGCTTCCGCTGCGGGTTCCTCGGGATGCTGCACATGGAGATCGTGCAGGAACGCCTGGAGCGCGAATACGGACTGGAACTGATCTCCACCGCCCCGACGGTCGTCTACGAGGTCGAGAAGACGAGTGGGGAGGTGGTCCCGGTGCACAACCCGTCCGAGCTGCCGCCCTCCAACGAGATCGCGGAGATTCGCGAACCGGTGATTCTGGCCAATATCCTGACGCCACAGGAGTACGTGGGGGCGGTGATGACCCTGTGCGTGGAGAAACGCGGCGTGCAGGTGAAGATGCAGTACATGGGGCGCCAGGTCGCTCTTGCCTACGAGATGCCGATGTCCGAGGTGGTGATGGATTTCTTTGACCGCCTGAAGTCGGTGACGCGTGGCTATGCGTCCTTCGACTACCAGCCGCTGCATTTCCAGGCGGCGCCGCTGGTGCGCGTGGATATCCTGATCAATGGCGAGCGGGTCGACGCACTGTCCGCGATCGTGCATCGCGACCAGGCCCAGAGCCGTGGCCGGGAGCTCACCGAGCGCATGTGTGGCATCATTCCGCGGCAGATGTTCGAGGTGGCGATCCAGGCCGCGATCGGTTCCAAGGTCATCGCGAGGTCGACCGTGAAGGCCTTGCGCAAGAATGTGCTTGCGAAGTGCTACGGGGGCGATGCGACCCGCAAGCGCAAGCTGCTGGAGAAACAGAAGGCGGGCAAGAGACGGATGAAGCAGATCGGCCGGGTCGATGTTCCCCAGGAGGCCTTTCTCGCCGTGCTCTCAAGCGCCGACAAGAGCTGATCCGGTCTCGCGGGCCGGTTTCCGAGAAGGGACCTGATATGACCTTCAGCCTGGAGCTGATCTTGGTGCTGGCGACGCTGGTCACGGGCGTGATCTGGCTGGTCTGGGCCGTGTTGCGGCGCGGGATGAGTCCCGAACGTCAGCAGCAGATGCCGTGGTACGTGGACTATTCGCGGTCCTTCTTCCCGGTGCTGCTGATCGTGCTGGTGTTGCGCTCCTTCGTCGCCGAGCCCTTCCGTATCCCCTCGGGGTCGATGATGCCGACCCTGCTGGTCGGGGACTTCATCCTGGTGAACAAGTTCTCGTATGGCGTGAGGTTGCCGGTCACGCGCAGCGTGATCCTCGAGACCGGCACCCCGGAGCGCGGCGACGTCGCAGTGTTCAAGTATCCGCGTAACCCGGCCGAGGACTACATCAAGCGGGTGGTCGGAATTCCGGGCGATCTGATCGAGTTCCGGGACCGGACACTCTACGTGAACGGCGAACCGCAGCGCCTCGAGGAGGTAGGCACCTACGAGGGTGAGGGATCCGGCCGGATGATGACCGGCGCCACCGTATTCAGGGAGCATCTCGACGACACGCCCCACCAGATCCTGATGTGGGAACAGGCGCCGGGAATGAGCGGGTCGGCGCGGGTACCCGAAGGGCACTACTTCATGGTGGGTGACAACCGGGACAACAGCAATGACAGCCGCATGTGGGGCTTCGTGTCTGAGGACCTGCTGGTGGGCCGCGCGCTCTTCATCTGGCTGAACTGGGACTACAATGGCGGGCACTGGGATTTCTCCCGGGTGGGCAACCGCATTCACTGAAGACATCACAGGGGGCATCGCGCAATGCTGAGATCAAGACAACGGATGCGGGGGATCGGGGGGTTCACCGTGATCATCTTCGTTCTGTTTGCGGTACTCGTCGCCAATTTCGTCCTGACCATCGGCAAGGACTACATCCAGTACTGGTCGGTACGGTCCATCGTCACCGACGTGGCCGCCACTCCCGGGGCGGCGGAACGCAGCCCCCAGCAGATCTGGAACGACATCAACCGGCGTCTCGCGATCAACTCGATCTATGAAAACGTGGAGCGCGAGAACATCAGCTTCGAGGAAGACGGCTCCGGACGGTACATGCTGCTGGACTATGAGGTCCGGCGCACCTTCTTCGCCAATCTTGACCTCGTGGCCCAGTTCAACCGTCGCGACAAGCTCTCTCCTTGACCGGGCAGGCGGGCCCGATGCCTGCGCGGGCCGCGGGCAGTTCCTGGCTGCCGGGACGCCGATGAGCGCGGCGGATTTCCGCAGCCTGTTGCCGGAGGCGTTGCGCGAAGCGGAATCGCTCGCACAGGCGCTGACCCACCGCAGCGCCGGTGCCCGGCACAACGAGCGGCTCGAATTCCTCGGAGACGCGGTGCTGGGCCTGGTGATCGCCGACGCGCTGTTCGAACGCCTGCCGGAGGCCCCGGAGGGCGATCTCACCCGTCTGCGCGCGGCCCTGGTCAACCGCGTCGCGTTGGCGGAACTGGCGCGTGCAGCGGGGCTGGAGGGCGCGCTGAACCTGGGTCAGGGAGAGCGCAAGACCGGCGGGCAGCGGCGCGAGTCGATCCTTGCCGATGCGCTCGAGGCCCTGATCGGGGCGAGCTATCGTACCGCGGGCTACGAGGCGGCCCGGGAATTCGTGCTGGGCCTCTACGCACGGCGACTGGATTCACTGCCGAGCGCCGAATCCCTGAAGGATCCCAAGACCCGGCTGCAGGAGGTCCTGCAGGGGCGCGGTTGCGCACTGCCCGAGTACCGGCTCCTGGAGGTGTCCGGACCCGATCACAGGCGCCGGTTCGCAGTCGAGGCCAGGCTGCCCAGCGAATCCTGGGGGGAGCGAGGCACCGGCTCCAGCCGGCGGGCCGCGGAGCAGGTGGCCGCCGAGGCTGCGCTAGCCCGCCTTGGGCGCGAGGCCAAGCAGTGACGGCAGGCACGCAGGGGACGCATTGCGGCCTCGTTGCGCTGATCGGGCGGCCCAACGTGGGCAAGACCACGCTGATGAACCGGATGGTCGGTGAGAAGCTGGCCGCGATCACCCGCAAGCCGCACACGACCCGCAACCGGATCCTCGGCATCGTGACCGAGGGCCGGAGTCAGACCGTGCTGATCGACACGCCGGGAATCGACCCGGAGCCCGGTCGCCTGGTGAACCAGGTGCTGAACCGTACCGCCGTGCAGGCGCTCGTCGATGCCGACATCGTGTGCTTCATCGTGGAGGCCGGCCGTTTCGAGGCCGGGGATGGCTTCATCCTGGATGCGATCCGCTCTGCAGGGCGCCCAGCCATCCTGGTGGTGAACAAGGTCGACCGGATCCCCGACAAGAAGGCCCTGCTGCCGTTCCTCGAGGCGCGGGCGCAGGAGCACGACTATCTTGCCGTGGTGCCCCTGTCCGCAAAGACCGGCGGTAATCTCCGCGGCCTGGTCGAGGAACTCGGACGGCACCTGCCGGAGGGGCCGTTCCTGTACGACCCGGAACAGCTCAGCGACCGTCCCGAGCGCTTCCGGGCCGAGGAGATGATCCGCGAGGCGCTGCTGGAGCGCCTGGGCCAGGAGGTCCCGTACTCGGTGGCGGTTCGGGTCGAGGGCTGGGAGGACCGTCCCGGCATCACCCATATCGACGCGCTGATCGTGGTCGAGCGACCAAGCCAGAAGGGCATCGTGATCGGGAAGGGCGGACAGATGCTGAAGCGCATCGGTCAGGCGGCCCGGCAACAGCTCGAGGAACTCCTCGGGCGCCGGATCATGCTGCGCCTGACCGTCCGGGTGGAGGCGGGCTGGTCGCAGAGCAACCGCGCGCTGCGGGAGCTGGGCATCGAAGAACCGCGGTGACGGCAGGATGTCCAGAACTGCCCGTTCCCGGCTTCGTGCTGCATGCCCGCCCGTTTCGGGAGAATAGCCGAATCCTGGACCTGGTTACCCGGGATGCGGGGCGCATCGCGGTGCTGGCGCGCGGGCGGGCCGGGTCGCTGCGTCCCTTCGTGCTGCTGGACCTCGCCTGGCGCGGGCGGGGCGAGCTGCCCAATCTCACGGTGGGCGAGGAGCGGCGTGTGTTCCCGCTCTCGGGACGCGCGATGGTCTGCGCGCTGTACCTGAACGAACTGGTGCTGCGCCTGTTTCCGCGCGACGTGGCTGCGGGCGAGGTGGTCGGAATTCTCGAACAGGCCTACGGGGGGCTGCTGGCGCCGGAGCGTCCGGAACACAGCCTGCGCGCCGCGGAGTGGTCCCTGCTCGCACTGATCGATTCCGGGCTGGATCACCTGCCCGAGGCCCTGCCCGATGTGCAGGCACACTACCGCTACCGCCCCGACGAGGGACTCGGCGAGGCCCTGGCCGAGGCCGCCCCGGGTGCCCTGCGCGGCGAGGCACTGCTGGCACTCGCCACCGGTTCCCGCCTGCCCGATAATGACCTGCGCGCCGCCCGGGACTTCATGCGGCGCCTCATCGACCAACACCTTGACGGTCGGGAACTCCAGACCCGGCGCCTCCTCTGACAGGAGCCATTTGATCATGCAAGCAGCTGTTTCGCCGCCGTTGCGGCTCGGCGTGAATCTCGATCACATCGCCACCATCCGCCAGGCGCGGCACACCCCCTACCCGGACCTGATGCAGGCGGTGCGCCTGGCCGAGGCCAGCGGGGCGGACTCGATCACCCTGCACCTGCGCGAGGACCGCAGGCACATCCAGGACGACGACGTCTTCGGGATCAAGCCGCGTCTCACGCAACCGCTGAACCTCGAGATGGCCGCGACCGAGGGTATGCAGGCGATTGCGCTGCAACTGGTGCCGGAGGCCTGCTGCATCGTGCCCGAGCGCCGCGAGGAGTTGACCACCGAGGGGGGGCTGGACGCGGCCGGACAGCAGGTTCGCCTGCGCGAGTTCGTGCAGCCGCTGAACGACGCGGGGATCGAGGTCTCGCTGTTCATCGAACCGGACCTGCGGCAGCTCGAGGCCGCCGTCGCGATCGGTGCCCCGGTGGTCGAGCTGCACACCGGCGCCTATGCCAATGCCCGTGACGGTGCCGAACGCTCGCGATTGGCCGAGGCGCTGTTCTCTGCCGCCCGCGCCGGCCACGAGATGGGGCTGGCCATCAACGCCGGACACGGGCTGGATTACGAGAACGTGCGTCCGGTCGCTGCGCATCCACTGTTCCACGAGTTGAACATCGGTCACTCGATCGTTGCCCGCGCACTGTTCACCGGGCTGCCGGAGGCCGTGAGCCACATGCGCAGCATCATGGACGCCGCGCGCCACGGCAGGCGGGCCTGAGCGCGAACCGGCGCATGATCCTCGGCGTCGGTGTCGACCTGGTCCGCGTCGCGCGCATGCGCCCGCTGCTCGAGCGCCACGGTCAGCGGTTGCTCGAGCGGCTGCTGCATCCGGACGAGCGCTCCGAGCTTCCCGCCGCGCGCCCCGAGGGCTTCGTGGCCCGCCGCTTTGCCGCAAAGGAGGCGCTGGCCAAGGCGCTCGGCTGCGGGGTGGGCCGGGACATGGCACTGCACGAGGTCTGCGTGACCCACGATCCGGCCGGCCGCCCGGGCATCGCGCTGAGCGGTGCCGCGGCCCGCACTGCCGCTCGGCTCGGTGTCTCCCGAATCCACCTCAGCATCAGTGACGAACACGACTACGCTCAGGCCTTCGTGGTGCTGGAGGGGCGGCCGCCGGGACCGTCCGGCGGGTAAGTGCGCCCTTGCCCGAGCCGGTATACTCTGCCGGCATGAGGCGACCGAAGACCGCATCCTTTCCCACGCTGGAAGA
>JAGTVE010000279.1 GCA_018224485.1 Thioalkalivibrio sp.
CGCGAGATCGCGAATCATGCTGCTACCTGCTTGGCGCCAATCCCCCGCAGCGACGAAACATCGTCATCGCGAGGGCCGGAGGCCCGCGACGATCCAGGGCGCAGGGGCTCCCGAAGGCCGCAGTGGATTGCCGCGCTACGCTCGCAATGACCGAATCACTCACTGCGGAGGAATGGTGCGAATCATCGTGCTAAAGCCTTCGGCGCTGCCGGGTGCACGGTGCAAAACCATGGCCCACAAGCGGTCGCGATGGGTTGTCTCGCCGTCAGCCGAGTGCGCCGCCGCAGCTCGAGCCCTGCCCGGCGGTGCAGCCATAGCAGTGATCGGCGACGGCAACGGGCATATCCGTCAGCGCAAGCGGATCCAGATCCCGGATGTGCCGGCGCGGCAGCCCTCCCGCGCCAAGCGGGATGTGCAGCATCTGGTTGAAGTCGCAGTCATAGAGGAAGCCCTGCCAGTCCACAGAGACCAGGGAACGGCACATCACTTGTTCAAGGTTGGCTTCCTGGTGTGCGCGGCGCAGCGTCTGCATATAGCGGTTGTACTCGCCCTTGCGGGCGAGCGTCTTCGCGAAACGGTTGATCGGCATGTTGGCGATGCTGAAGAGCCGGTTGAACACGATGCCGTAGTGCGTCGCGAGGTGTTCGTGATACGCCTTCTCCAGGGCTTCCTGTGGCGGAGGCAGCTCCGGGCCCTGCGGGTTGTACACGAGATCCAGCTCCAGCCCCGAGCCCGGTCGGCCGTAGCCCAGGTCATTCAGCCGACGCAGTCCCGCGAGGCTGTCCCCGAACACCCCGTCGCCCCGCTGGGCATCCACGTTCTCCTCCAGGTAGCAGGGCAGGGAGGCAATGACCGTCACCTGGTTCGCCGCGAGGAATTCCGCGAGGTCTTCCTGTCCGGGTTGCGACAGGATCGTGAGGTTGCAGCGATCGAGCACGTCCACGCCCATCGCGCGGGCCGAGGTCACCAGATGGCGGAAGTGCGGGTTCAGCTCAGGTGCGCCACCGGTCAGGTCCAGGGTCTCGATGCCCGCGCGGTCGATCAGGGCAAGGATGTCCTCGACGGTCTCGCGCTGCATGATCTCCTTGCGGTTGGGCCCCGCGTTCACGTGACAGTGGAAACAGGTCTGGTTGCAGACATAGCCGAGGTTGGCCTGCACGGTGGTCAGCCGACCGCGTCGGATCTCCGGGAAGTCGTCCAGCAACCGCATGGTCTCAGTCTGTGCCATGGTCCGTCTGCTCCGAATTGGGGAGTTCGGGCAATCCTGCCGTTACTCCGGCAGGAACCGTATATTGCCGTACCAGGCGCGGGTTTCCTGACCGGTGTTGTCGCAGTCGGTCATCACCGCGACCGCGTTGACGCGCTCCGGCTCGTGGTCATGAAAGCCGCGGAAGTCCTCGAGCACATTGCGCCGCTCCGTGCGCCAGCCTGCCCCGGCGTCGCTGGCCGTGGCCACGGCAATCATGTGCGCCTGGGACGCAAAGGCGTTCGGCCAGTCACCTACGCGCTCGGTCGTGCTGCTCCAAACGTAGTTCAGGGCACGGGTGCGCCAGCGCAGCAGGCGGGCCTCGTCGACCAGGTACAGGCGAGCCGGATAGTCGTCGCCGTCGCGGGTGGTTTCGTCGATCCCGGTCAGCGTCTCCTCCACGCGCCATTCCCACTCCACCACCGGGGTCTCGGTCAGATCGATGTCGCGGCGGTAGAAGAGACCGGACGCAGTACCGTCGGTGCAGGTGGCCTGCACGGCCGTTCGTCCGTTCGTCTGCACCAGGCGGTAGTCGGTCGTGCCCTCGAAGGAGTGGGACTCCCAGTTGATGATGTCTTCGGGCCCGAAGGCGGGGGCCGCCGGGACAGCCGCGGCGAGCGTCAATGCGGCCAGCACGGCCACGGTCACACTGGTGGTGCGCAGTGCGCGTTCGGCTGTCAGATGATCGGGGCGGGCCATTTCTGCTTTGTCCATTGGGCGCGATCCGGGTTCGCATTTCCGGTGCTTCGTGTCACCCCGCATGATTCCTCACCGGTGTCCGATGTGTAATCCGGGAAAACCCGGATAGGACCGGTCCTCCATTGCCGCTATGCTCGTGATGCACGGGATCCGGCGGGCAACGTCACCATGGCGCGTCCCCGGTGCCGTTGGCGGCGGGTCCCTACAGTCACTGACCAGGGAAGAGCATCGCATGAACCGGACACGGTGGATCCTTCTGGCGGCGGTCGTCGTCGCGCTCACGACCTTCTTCGTCTTCGATCTGGGGCGCTTCCTCGACTTCGACACACTCAAGGCCGCGCAGGCTGACATCGAGGCCTTCCGCGATGCACGGCCATTCCTGGCCAGCGCGCTCTTCTTTGTCGTGTACGTGCTGGTGACCGCCCTGTCGCTGCCGGGCGCGACGATCCTGACCCTGGCCGGTGGCGGGGTCTTCGGGCTGGCCTGGGGCCTGCTCATGATCTCCTTTGCGTCGAGTATCGGCGCAACACTGGCCTTTCTGATCGTGCGCTTCATCGCCCGCGAGCCGGTGCAGCGGCGCTACGGCGACAAGCTGCGGGCGATCAACCGGGGCGTCGAGCGGGAGGGCGCCTTCTACCTCTTCGCTCTGCGCCTCGTGCCTGTGTTCCCGTTCTTCCTGATCAACATCGTGATGGCACTGACCCCGATCCGGACCTGGACCTTCTACTGGGTGTCGCAGGTCGGCATGCTGGCAGGCACCGCCGTGTACGTGAACGCGGGTACCCAGCTCGGCCAGCTGGAGGGGCCGGAGGGCATCCTGTCGCCAACGCTCATCCTCTCCTTCGCACTGCTGGGGATCTTCCCGCTCGTGGCCCGCCGTGTGCTGGATTGGGTGCGGCGACGGCGCATGTACAGGGGTTGGGAACGCCCGCGCCGATTCGACCGCAACCTGGTTGTGATCGGCGCCGGCGCTGCCGGGCTCGTTTCGTCCTACATCGCGGCCACGGTGAACGCGAAGGTCACCCTGGTCGAGCGGAACCGGATGGGAGGGGACTGCCTGAACACCGGCTGCGTGCCGTCGAAGGCGTTGATCCGGACCGCCCGTCTGCTGGAGGACATCCGGCATGCGTCCGATTACGGGGTGGAATCCGCGCAGGCGGACTTTGACTTCGGCAAGGCGATGGAACGCGTGCAGCGGGTCATTGCGCAGATCGCCCCCCACGACTCGCGCGAGCGCTACGAGGCCCTGGGTGTGGAGGTGCTTGAGGGCGACGCCCGGCTGGTGTCGCCGTGGTCCGTCGAGGTCACCGCCGCCGATGGCACCACGCGCACGCTGACCACGCGCGCCATCGTGCTGGCCACCGGCGCCGGACCGTTCGTGCCGCCGATCCCCGGCCTCCGGGAGACGGGGTTTCTGACTTCCGAGACCGTCTGGGATCTGCGCGAATGCCCGCGCCGTCTGGTGGTCCTCGGCGGTGGGCCGATCGGCTGCGAACTGAGCCAGACCTTCCAGCGCCTTGGTGCCCAGGTGACCCAGGTCGAGCGCGGCCAGCGGCTGTTGCCACGCGAGGACCCGGAGTTCTCGCAGATGCTGATGCAGCGCTTTGCCGAGGAAGGGGTGGAACTCCGGCTCGGCTGCGAGGCCCGCCGGGTGGAGGCCGGCGAGGAGGGGAAACGGGTGCTGGTCGAGGGCCCCGACGGTGAACATTCGATCCCGTTCGACGAGATCCTTGTCTGCGTCGGGCGCGCGGCCCGGTTGCAGGGGATGGGCCTGGACACGCTGGGGATCCGCACCGACCGCACGATCGACGTGAACGCGTTCCTGCAGGCCACCTACCCGAACATCTACGCCTGCGGCGATGCCGCCGGGCCCTACCAGTTCACGCATGTCGCGGCGCACACCGCCTGGTTTGCGTCGGTGAACGCGCTGTTCGGCATGTTCCGGCGCTTCCGGGTGGATTACTCCGTGATCCCTTGGTCCACGTTTACGGATCCCGAGATTGCCCGGGTCGGTCTGAGCGAGGAGGAGGCGAAGGCGAAGGGGATCCGCTACGAGGTCACGACCTACGGGATCGACGACCTCGACCGCGCGATCGCCGACGGCGAGGCCCGCGGGCAGGTGAAGGTGCTGACGCCGCCCGGGAAGGACCGCATCCTCGGCGTGACCATCGCGGGGAATCACGCCGGAGACCTGATTGCCGAGTTCGTGCTGGCGATGAAGTCGGGGCTGGGGCTGAACCGGATTCTCGGCACGATCCACGTCTACCCGACGATGGCCGAGGCCAATAAATACGCGGCCGGCGAGTGGAAGAAGGCGCACAAGCCCGAACGGATCCTGCGCTGGCTGCAGCGCTTCCACGCCTGGCGCCTGGGATAGGAGGCGATAGCGCGATCCCCGCGGGAGGCGTGGTGGGAGCGGCCTCTGGCCGCGATGCGGGGGTGGGTGGGGTGGTTTCGTTTGGGGTGTGTATCGCGACTGGAAGTCGCTCCTACAGCGCTCCTACGACGCTTCTGCGGCGGCTGCTGTCATCGACCCTGTCAATTGTGTTTGTGGTGGTCCCTGCGGGGGTGGTCTGGTATCTTTCGTTCCCTTTCAATCCCGGATTGCTCGACCCCGCGTACAGGTCGGCGAAGGAGTTCTGCAATGCCCTCCGTTTCTCTTCCCGACGGCAGCCGCCGCGAATACGACGCGCCGGTCTCCGTACTGGACGTTGCCCGCGACATCGGACCGGGTCTGGCGAAGGCCGCGCTGGCCGGCAAGGTCGACGGACAGTTGGTGGATGTCCGACACGAGATCAGCGCTGACGTGGATTTGGCGATCGTGACCGACCGTGACCCGGAGGGTGTCGACATCATCCGGCATTCCACCGCGCACCTGCTCGCGCAGGCGGTGAAGGAGCTGTTCCCGAGCGCCCAGGTGACCATTGGCCCGGTGATCGAGGACGGCTTCTACTACGACTTCGCGTTCGAACGCGCCTTTACGCCGGAAGATCTTGAAAAGCTTGAAAAGCGGATGAAGGAGCTTGCCAAGGCCGACCTCCCGGTCGAACGCTCGGTGATGGAGCGCGACGAGGCCGCCGTCTACTTCCGCAACATGGGCGAGGAGTACAAGGCGGAGATCATCGAGAGCATTCCGGAGGAGCAGGAGATCTCCCTGTACCGCCAGGGTGACTTCGTCGACCTGTGCCGCGGGCCGCACATCCCGTCGACCGGCCGCCTCAGGGCCTTCAAGCTGACCAAGGTCGCGGGGGCATACTGGCGGGGTGACTCGAACAACGAGATGCTGCAGCGCATCTACGGTACCGCGTGGCCGAACAAGGAACAGCTGAAGGCCTACCTGGAACAGCTGCGCGAGGCGGAACGCCGTGACCACCGCCGCATCGGCGCGGAGCTCGACCTGTTCTCGATCCAGGAGGATGCCGGCGGCGGGCTGGTCTTCTGGCATCCGAAGGGCGCCCGGATCCGTCGCGTGATCGAGCAGTTCTGGTTCGATCTGCACGAGCGCGCCGGCTACGACTTCGTGGTGACGCCGCACATCGCCAACCTGGATCTCTGGAAGACCTCGGGACACGCGGACTTCTATGCGGACTCGATGTACGAGCCGATGGAGGATGAAAACCAGGCCTTCCAGCTGAAGCCGATGAACTGTCCGTTCCACGTGCTGGTGTACAAGGATCGCCTGCGGTCCTATCGGGACCTGCCGCTGCGCTGGGGCGAGATGGGCACGGTCTACCGGCGCGAGATGTCGGGGGCATTGCATGGCCTGATGCGGGTGCGCGGCTTCACCCAGGACGATGCCCACATCTTCTGCCGCGAGGACCAGATCGAGTCCGAGATCATCGGCGTGCTAGAGCTGACGCTGGAGCTCTTGAACGCGTTCGGATTCAAGGACTTCGACATCAATCTTTCCACGAAGCCTGAAGATGCGGTCGGGTCCGACCGGATCTGGGAGCACGCCACCTCGGCCCTGCGCTCGGCGATCGAGAAGAAGGGGTTGGACTACACGCTGGACGAGGGCGGCGGCGCCTTCTACGGTC
>JAGTVE010000280.1 GCA_018224485.1 Thioalkalivibrio sp.
CAGGGCTCCAAGCTCTGGCACCTGGCACTGCTCGAATTCTGGCTGCAGACGCACGTCGACGGGGTGTAGGTTCGGGCCTTTCGCCGGCGGGGCACTGGGATCCGGGGGGATGACACCGGGGTTCGGGGGCCGTGCGTGCGGGACGCCGTGAATACATCCCTGTAGGCATGACGGCGGCATCCATGCCGCCGACACCCGCACGGCCCTCGAACCCCGGTGCTCAGGCGTGGGTGGATGCGTGCTTGCGCTGCTACCTCGCTGCCACTTGTGGGAGCGGCCTCCGGCCGCGATGACCCTGGGCACCACAGGTAACGCCGCATCGCGGCCAAGGGCCGCTCCCACGACGCCCAGGCCAACGTGGGAGCGACCTCCGGCCGCGATGGCCCTGGGCACGAGGCGTCGGGCGGGATCATGGCCGCAAATAACCCAGAGGCAAAGCCGTGCGGTCGATCACCCGGCGCAGCACGAAGCTCGAATGCACGCTGCTGACGCCCTCGAGACGGGTGATCCGACGCAGCAGGAAGTCCTGGTAGGCGTCCATGTCCGGGACCACGACCTGCAGCAGGTAGTCCGCGTCCTGCCCGGTGATCAGGTAGCAGCGCTGGACCTCCGGATAACCGGAGACCGCCTCCTCGAAGGAGGCGAAGCGCTCCGGCGTGTGACGGTCCATGCCGATGTGGATCAGCGCGGTGATCTCGAGCCCGAGGAGCTTGCGGTCCAGCAGCGCGTAACGCCCGACGATGATGCCGACCTCCTCCAGGGCCCGCACCCGGCGCAGGCAGGGGGAGGGACTCAGCCCGACGCGATCCGCAAGCTCCTGGTTCGAGAGCCCGGCGTTCTCCTGCAGCGCCTCGAGAATGCGCCGGTCCGTCCGGTCCAGCGCGTGGGGTTTGCTCGTGCCTGAAGTAGACATCAGAATGTTTCCAAAAAGGCTTTATTCGCGCAACTATATTGCATATCAAATAGAAACGGGGCCTAAAAAGACGACTAATTGCGCCGAGATCAGAATATCATGGTGCCATTGATTGACGCGGCATCCGCGACCCCCTGTCCGTCCGTTGGACCTCGGGGCTTCCGGACGCGCTCGGACAGCAGACCAAGAGGAAGACCATGCGCCCAGTTCAGTTTGATCATCGAAAGTACGCACCCGCACCGGCGATCGCCAAGCCTGATCGCCGCTGGCCCGATCGCCGCGTGGAACACGCGCCCCGGTTCGCCAGCGTGGATCTGCGCGATGGCAACCAGGCGCTCGAGCGGCCGATGTCGGTGGAGCAGAAGCTGCGCCTGTTCGATCTCCTGGTCGGGATCGGTCTGACCGAGATCGAGGTCGGCTTCCCGTCCGCCTCGCGGCCGGACTTCGAGTTCACCCGCCGGCTGATCGACGACGGCCGCATACCGGACCACGTGACCATCCAGGTCCTGACCCAGGCGCGCGAGGACCTGATCCGGCGCACCTTCGAGGCCCTGAACGGCGTGCCGCGCGCCATCGTGCACGTTTACAACTCCACCAACCCGGCGCAGCGTGAACAGGTCTTCGGGCTGGACCGGGACGGGGTGCGCACGATTGCAGAGAACGGTGCGCGCTGGGTGCGGGATGTGGCACGCGAGTACCCGGACACCGAATGGATCTTCCAGTACTCGCCCGAGAGTTACTCCGCGACGGAGCCGGATTACGCGGTGACTGTGGTCGACGCGGTGAATGCGGTCTGGCGCCCGGATCAGGGCCAGCGCGTGATCATCAACCTGCCAGCAACGGTGGAGATCACCACGCCGAACGTGTTCGCGGACCAGATCGAGTGGTTCTGCGACCACGTCGCCGGGCGCGAGCACTTCGTGTTGTCCCTGCACACGCACAACGACCGGGGCACCGGGGTCGCGGCCGCCGAGCTCGGCCTGCTGGCCGGTGCCGACCGGCTGGAGGGCACCCTGTTCGGGAACGGCGAGCGCACGGGAAACATGGATATGGTGACAGTAGCAATGAATTTGTACTCGCAAGGCATTGATCCGTCACTTGACCTGTCGGATATGGAGCGAATCGAAAGGATCTACACGGAGTGCACCGCGCTGCCGGTGCATCCGCGTCATCCGTGGGCCGGGGAGCTGGTCTATACCGCGTTCTCGGGCAGTCATCAGGACGCCATCCGCAAGGGCATGAGCCACCAGCAGCAACATGGCGGTCCCTGGCAGGTACCGTACCTGCCGATCGACCCGCGCGATCTGGGCCGGCAGTACGAGGCGGTGGTCCGCATCAACAGTCAGTCGGGCAAGGGCGGCGTCGCGTACGTACTGGAGCGCGACCACGGCATCATCCTGCCCCGCTGGCTGGCGGTCGAGTTCGCCCGCGGGGTCCAGGCGGAGGCGGAGGCCACCGGCGCCGAGGTGAACTCGCGCACGGTTCGGACCCTGTTCGATCGCATGTACCTGCAAACCGCCGAGAGCTGGCAGCTGCGGGGTTACCGGCTGAACCGGCAGGGTTCCCAGGTGGAGATCGACGTGCAGCTCGCCCAGGACGGGGTGGTGCAGCGTCTGACCGAACGGGGAGACGGCGTGGTGTCGGCGCTGGTCGCCGCGCTGGAGCGCCGCTACGGGTTCTCCGCCGAGGTGGTGGAGTTCGACGAGCACGCACTGGAGCACAGCACCGGCTCCCGCGCACTGGCAGCGGTCGCGCTGGCAGTGGACGGCCGCCGCGTCGCCGGGGTTGCGATCGCCGAGGACAGCACCGGGGCGGCGGTGCAGGCGGTGCTGACCGCCGTGGCCCGCAGCGGTGTTGTCGCCGCCGCCCGCGATGCCAGCGTCGCGGCGGTAGTCAACAGCTCCTAATCCGTAGGAGCGGCCTCTGGCCGCGATCAGGCAGTGCGTGCCCAAAGGCATCGCGGCTGGAAGCCGCTCCCACGCGGTGTTTGTAGGAGCGGCCTCTGGCCGCGATCAGGCAGTGCGTGCCCAGGAGCATCGCGGCTGGAAGCCGCTCCCACGCGGGTGTCGTAGGAGCGGCCTCTGGCCGCGATCCCGTCCGTTTTGTTGCATGCGTTCGCGGCTCCGGGGCCGAGTACGAGGTATCATGCGGCCCGTTTGCCGTGCTAGCAGGAGGAACCATGTCGGGTCAGACGCTTTACGACAAATTGTGGCAGGCACACGTCGTCCACGAGGAGCCGGACGGGACCGCGCTGCTGTACATCGACCGCCACCTCGTGCACGAGGTCACTTCGCCCCAGGCCTTCGAAGGACTTCGCCTGGCCGGGCGCAGGCCGTGGCGCGGGGGCTCGGTGCTGGCGGTTCCGGATCACAACGTGCCGACCGAGCATCGGGATCTGGGCATCGTGGACCCGGTCTCGCGGACGCAGGTGGAGACCCTGGAGCACAACGTCGCGGAATACGGGCTCCGGTTCTTCCCGATGCGTGACCTTCGCCAGGGCATCGTGCACGTGATCGGCCCGGAGCAGGGTGCGACGCTGCCGGGGACGACGGTCGTCTGCGGGGATTCTCACACCTCCACCCATGGCGCGCTCGGTGCGCTGGCCTTCGGAATCGGCACCTCGGAGGTCGAGCACGTGCTGGCGACCCAGTGCCTGTGGCAAAGCCGGTCGAAGAGCATGCTGGTCCGGGTCGACGGTGAGCTGCGCCCGGGCGTGACCGCCAAAGACGTGGTGCTGTCGATCATCGGCGCGATCGGGACGGCTGGCGGTACCGGCTACGCCATCGAGTTCGGAGGCTCCGCGATCCGCAGCCTGTCGATCGAGGGCCGGATGACGGTCTGCAACATGGCCATCGAGGCCGGGGCCCGCGCGGGCATGGTCGCGGTGGACGAAAAGACCATCGAGTACGTGCGCGGCCGGCCCCAGGCACCGGCCGGCGAACTGTTCGAGCAGGCCGCGGCTGCCTGGCGTGACCTGGTGAGCGATCCCGATGCCCGGTTCGACCGTGTGGTGGAGCTGGATGCCGCGGCGATCGAGCCGCAGGTCAGCTGGGGCACCTCGCCCGAGATGGTGGTTCCGGTCTCGGGGCGGGTGCCGGACCCGGCGCGGGAACGGGATCCGGTGCGCGCCGAGGGGATGCGCAGGGCGCTCTCGTACATGGGTCTGGAGGCGGGGACAGCCATCGCCGCAATCCGCCCCGACAAGGTCTTCATCGGCTCCTGCACCAACTCGCGCATCGAGGACCTGCGCGAGGCGGCGGGAGTGGTGCGGGGACGGCACAAGGCCGATAACATCAAGCTGGCGATGGTGGTGCCCGGCTCGGGGCTGGTGAAGCGGCAGGCCGAGGCCGAGGGTCTGGACAGGGTCTTCCTCGAGGCCGGCTTCGAGTGGCGCGAGCCGGGCTGCTCCATGTGCCTCGCGATGAACGCCGACCGGCTGGAGCCGGGTGAGCGCTGTGCCTCGACCTCCAACCGCAACTTCGAAGGACGGCAGGGGCAGGGCGGGCGCACGCATCTGGTCAGCCCCGCGCTGGCCGCCGCCGCCGCGGTGGCCGGGCATTTCGTCGAACCCGCTCAACTCGAGGGCTGAAGGATGCAGGCATTCACCGTGCACCGGGGCATCGCGGCCCCGCTCGACCGCGCTAACGTCGATACGGACGCAATCATACCCAAGCAGTACCTGAAGTCGATCAAGCGCACGGGATTCGGCGTGAACGCCTTCGACGACTGGCGCTATCTCGATCCGGGTCAGCCGGACGCCGACAATTCCGGTCGGCGTCCCAACCCGGAATTCGTGCTGAACCAGCCGCCGTTCGATCGCGCAACCATCCTGCTGGCCCGCGAGAACTTCGGCTGCGGTTCCTCCCGCGAGCACGCGGTCTGGGCCCTGGACGACTTCGGGTTCCGGGCGGTGATCGCGCCGTCCTTTGCCGACATATTCTTTAGTAATAGCCTTAAGAATGGGCTTCTACCGGTTGTTCTTGGGGAAAAAGAAGTTGAGGATCTTTTCCGGCGCGTACAGGCGGAGCCCGGACTCGAGATCGAGGTCGATCTGCAGGCGCAGGAGGTGCGGGTGCCCGGTGGACCCGCGTTCCGTTTCGAGATCGATTTCGATCGGCGCCGCCGACTGCTCGAGGGTCTGGACGACATCGCGCTGACGCTTCAGCATGCGGACGAAATACGGGCGTACGAGGAGCGCCGGCGCCGGGAGGCCCCGTGGTTGATCGTGGGGTAAGGTGACCGCTCCGGGGCTCCGAAGCGCGTATGGGCCGTATCCCCTCCAGCGGGACGCCGTGAATACATCCCTGTAGGCTTGACGGCAGCATCCCTGCTGCCCACACCCGCTGGAGGGGATGCGGCCCATACGCTGACGCCGACGATTGCGGTGGGCGTTGGGATAAAAATGGATTAGGGGCGGTTGTTGACCTTCGCCGGGCCCAGCCCCGCCCTCTTCCCCGGAGGCGGGAGAACTGAGCGCGCTTTGCGCGGTATTCATGGTGCGAGGAGCAGACGAGGTGCAGAGGATTCTGGTGTTGCCGGGCGACGGGATCGGCCCGGAGATCGTCAACGAGGCACTGAAGGTCCTGGACCGGGTGGCGGAACTCGAGGGTCTTGAGCTCGAGATCGACGAGGGGCTGATCGGCGGTGCCGCGTACGACGCGGTTGGGGAGCCCTACCCGCAGGCAACGCGGGACGTCGCCCGCGAGGCGGATGCGATCCTGCTCGGCGCGGTGGGCGGACCGCAATACGAGACGCTGGAGCGTTCGAAGCGCCCGGAGCGCGGGCTGCTCGGGATCCGTTCCGATCTCGGCCTGTTCGCGAACCTGCGCCCGGCAATCCTGTACCCGCAGCTTGCGGCCGCATCGACGCTGCGGCCGGAGGTGGTGGCCGGACTCGACCTGCTGATCGTGCGCGAACTCACCGGCGACATCTATTTCGGCGAGCCGCGTGGAGTGGAGGAGCGTGAGGGCCAGCGCGTCGGATTCAACACGGCGGTGTACAGCGAGGCGGAGATCGAGCGCATCGCGCGCATCGCCTTCGATGCGGCCATGAAGCGCGGCCGCAGGCTGTGCTCGGTCGACAAGGCCAACGTGCTCGAGGTCTCGGAGCTCTGGCGGGAGGTCGTGATCCGGGTCGGTACCGAATACCCCGAGGTGGAGCTCACCCACATGTATGTGGACAATGCCGCGATGCAGCTCGTGCGCGCGCCGAAGCAGTTCGACGTAATGGTGACCGGCAACATCTTCGGCGACATCCTGTCCGACGAGGCCTCGATGCTCACGGGGTCCATCGGGATGTTGCCCTCCGCGTCGCTCAATGCAGAGGGTGCGGGCCTGTACGAGCCGATCCACGGCTCGGCTCCGGACATCGCCGGACAGGACGCGGCCAACCCGATCGCCACCGTGCTGTCCGTGGCGATGCTGTTGCGACACAGCCTCGGACACGAGGCGGCTGCCCGGCGCATCGAGGATGCGGTGGGGCGGGTGCTCGATCAGGGGCTTCGGACTGCCGACATTCATTCCGAGGGCGCAACGCTGGTGGGCACGACGGCGATGGGCGATGCGCTGGTGATGGCCCTTGGTGAATAAACAAGCTTAAGAAAGAGTGGTATCCCAATGAATGAAAATACCTTCGATGTTGCGGTCGTTGGTGCGACGGGCGCGGTCGGCGAGACCATGCTGTCGATCCTCGCGGAGCGGAAGTTCCCGGTTCGCAACGTGTACGCCCTTGCCAGCGAACGTTCCGTGGGCAAGCGGGTGGCCTTCGGTAATCGCGAGCTCGTGGTGGAGGATCTGGCCGAGTTCGATTTCGGCAGGGTCCAGGTGGGCCTGTTTTCGCCGGGCGCCTCGGTCTCGGCCATCTACGCACCGAAGGCGGCCGCCGCGGGCTGCGTGGTCGTGGACAACACCTCGCAGTTCCGGTACGACGACGATATCCCCCTGGTGGTGCCCGAAGTGAACCCGGAGGCGATCGCCGGCTACCGCACGCGCGGCATCATCGCGAATCCGAACTGCTCGACCATTCAGATGCTGGTGGCCCTGAAGCCCATCCGTGACGCGGTTGGCCTCGAGCGGATCAATGTGGCCACCTACCAGGCGGTATCGGGCACCGGCAAGGACGCGATCGAGGAACTCGCCCACCAGACCGCGGCGCTGCTGAACGGAAGACCGGTTGAGTGTCAGGTGTATCCCAAGCAGATCGCCTTCAATGCCCTGCCGCATATCGATGCCTTCATGGAGAATGGCTACACCAAGGAAGAGATGAAGATGGTCTGGGAGACTCGGAAGATCTTTGGTGACGAGTCGATCCAGGTGAACCCAACGACGGTTCGCATTCCCGTCTTTTACGGCCACTCCGAGGCGGTGCACATCGAGACCAGGGAAAAGATCAGCGCAGACCGGGCCCGCGAGCTGCTGAGCGGCGCGCCGGGTGTTACCGTCCTCGACGAGCGCGAGCCGGGCGGCTACCCGACCGCGGTGACCGAGGGCAGCGGGACCGATCCCGTGTTCGTGGGCCGTATCCGCGAGGACATCTCCCACCCGCGGGGGCTGGACATGTGGGTCGTGTCCGACAATGTGCGCAAGGGCGCGGCGCTGAACACGATCCAGATCGCGGAGGTGCTGATCCGGGACTACCTGCGGGACCGGTGACGGCTCCATCCGTGTCTGTTAATCTTCTTTAAAAAAGCAGGGTATCTTGTGCGCCAAAGACTCCGGCGCACGATTCGGTCCTGATTCCGTGCCGCTCGTGTCGGGCACTGCCTAGGGGGGACAAGTGCGAAGACTCTTTCTGCTGTTGATTCTGCTTGGGGTCTCGGCATCCGCGACGGCGAATGTGAGTCTCGGAGAACTCCAGGTCCGATCGTTTCTGAACCAGCCGCTCGAGGCCCAGTTCCGGGCCGAGGGCAGTGCGCTGGCCGGCGACGAGGTGGAGATCCGCCTCGCCTCCGGGGATGCTTACCAAAGGTTCGGGCTGCCGCGTGCGGCCGTCCCCGAGGACCTGACGATCTCGATCGAGGGAAGCGGTACCAGCCGGGTGGTCCGGTTGACGACACAGCGCCCGGTGAGCGAGCCGTATGTGGGCCTGCTGCTCGAGGCAAGCTGGGGGTCAGGACGAGTCCTGCGCGAATACACGATCCTTCTGGACCCGCCAGTGGCCTTCGCCCCCGAGCGCAGCACCGCGCCCGCGATCACGCGCGCGCCTGAGCCGGAACCGCGGGAGGCGCCTCCGGCGGCGGAGCGCACCGAAACAAGAACGGTTGCCGATACCCACAGCGTGCGCAGTGGCGACACGCTCTCCGCGATCGTCCGGCGTCAGGGGTACACCGGGGTCACGGATCAGCAGGCGATGATCGCCATCCGTGATGCGAATCCCCGGGCCTTCATTGGCGGCAACATCAATCAGCTGCGTGCCGGAGCCGAGTTGAGGCTGCCGGGGCAGGCGGAGGTCGCGGGCTACGGCCGGCAGGAGGCACTCGCGGAATTCCGACGCCAGACTTCGGAGTGGCGTGAGCGCACCGCCCCGACGCCACCGCCCGCGGTCGCCGCAGAGGAGCCCGCGGCCGAAGCGGTGGCGGAGACGCCAGCCGAGGCGGACTCGCCCACGCCCGAAGCGGCAGCCGAGGTGGAACCGGAACCTGCCGCCGAGCCGGGAGCCCCCTCCGAAACGGTCGAGGACGTCGCGGCCGATCCCGATGCCGACGGGCAAACCCCGGCGGCCGATGCCGATGTTGCCATGACGGACCGGCTGGAGATCCTCGGAGAAGACGCCTTCGAGGCCATCGCGGTTGCGGGTACCGGCGGGACGGCCGTCGAAGAGGCGCTGCTGTCGCAGCAGGTGGCGGTGGGTGAACTGCAGGAAGAGTTGGGTTCGCTGCGCACGGAACTCGAGGAGCGGGACCAGCGGATCAGCATGATGAACACCGAGCTCGCGCAGCTCGAGGAGCAGATGCAGGCCCTGCGCGAGCAGCGGGACGAAGCGTTGCCGGGCAGCGGGGCCGCGGGCGCACCATTGCACGAACGGCTGCTTGCGGATCCGCTTCTGCTCCTCCTCGCCGCGACCTCCGTACTGCTCTTCCTGCTTCTGCTGGTGTCGGTGTTCCGACCCCGCCGGAGCGAGTCCGCCTACGACGTGCCCGTGAGTTCCCGGGGAGGCGTCGCGCCAGCCCGGTCAGCGCCGGCGGCGGCGGACCGCACAGTGCCAGGTTCCGGAGAGGCGCCCTCGCGCGCGATGGCAGCCACGGGCGCCGGGGCGGTCACCGGTGCGGCCGCTGTTGCGGCGGCGCGGCGGGACGAGCGTCCGGCCGGCGAAGAGATCGACGTGGTGGAGGACAAGGCTGACGACATCCTTGCCGACGTCGACCTCTATCTGGCCTATGGCATGAACGACCAGGCCATTGCGGCACTCGAGGGCGCGATCCGGGACGGACGCGAAGACCCGGAGTACCGTGTCCGGCTGATCGAGGCCCATGCCGCCAACGATGACGGCGCTGCGGTGCGCCGCGAGGCGGAGGCCGTGCGTGACCAACTCGGGCCGGGGCAGGATGCACTGCGCGAGCGTGTCGCCGCCGCCGAGTCGCGATTCCCGCAACCGGAGACTGCAGACGGCGTCGCGGGGCCCGAGGACGAAGGCGACGTGGCCTCGGGACCGGACGCGCTGGAAAAACCCCTGTCCTTCGACCTGTCGGGCGAGAGCGATGAGGCCATGGGCGTGGCGGCCGGGTTGGGTGGGGAACCGGGTGAGAGCGAGGACGAGTACGAATCGCTGCGCTTCGACCTGGATGACCTGGAGGACGGTACCCCGACCGGGGCCAGCCCGGCCGGCGAGGGTGTTGAGCCCGATGAGTTTCCCGAACTGACGCTTCCCGACCTGGAGCCGATGGAACAGGAAGGGGCCGGTCGTCCCGGTGTGGATGCCGGGAGTGACAATTCCGAAAACGGCATGAAGCTCAGTCTTGCCGAGGCCTTTGTCGAGATGGGCGATCGCGACGGCGCGCTGGGGTTGCTCGAGGAGATCATGCCCACCGCGACTGATGCGCAAAAGGCCAAGGTGGAGGAGATCCGGCGGCAGATCGAGGCTGGTGACGGCTGAAGCCGGCGTTGCCGGCGGCCGGGGTGGCCCCCCGCGGGGCGGCGGGATGCCGGCCGATCTTCCCGCCAGTCTCGCGATTGCCGGGGTGGTCGCGTTGTCAGCGACGCTGGTCAACCCGTCACCGGCGGGGCTGGTCCCGGGCTTCCTGGCGCTCGCGCTGTTGCTGGCTGGCGGTCACTGGCCGCTCCGGCGGGGACTGCGACTCGCGTGGCGCCTGAAGTGGTTCCTGCTTTCCCTGTTGTTCTTCTTCGGCTGGCTAACGCCGCGTGCCGGTGCCACCGGGTGGGGACACCTGGTCCCGTCACTGCAGGGGCTCGGCGATGCCGGACTGCGCATCGCCGCGCTGCTGTCCGTGGTCTTCTGGGTGGCCTGGCTGACCAGCGCCTTCGAGCGTAATGCCCAGGTCCGGGGCCTGAGCCGATGGCTGATGCTGCCTGGGGGGCGGGGGGAGGTGTTTGCACGGCGCCTGTTTCTCGCGCTGGACCTGTTCGAGGCGCAGCAGACGGAGTATCGAAGCTTCCGGCAAGGGGTTCGGGGTACGCGCTGGGGTCGCCTGAAGGCCGGTCGGGAATTCCTCATCGAGCGTCTGGACCATGCACTCTCCGGTCGCGTGGAGACAGCGGGCGCAGAGACCGGTGCGGGCGAACCCGAGCTTCGCTACTACGCCCGTCATGCCGGCATGCTCTGGCAGGTGGCGCTGCTTTGGCTCGCGGTGGCGGCCGCAGTCACGTTGCGCATCGCGTTGCCGGCGACGGGGGTGTGATGCCGGCAGCCTCACCATGCGTCCAGCGTTGGGCCCTCGGAGTCGAGTACGACGGCAGTGAATTCGTGGGTTGGCAGCGCCAGAAGGATGGCCGGAGCGTGCAGGACGAGCTGGAGCGCGCCCTGGGTTTCGTCGCCGGGCACCCGGTGGAGCTGCAGTGCGCGGGCCGTACCGACGCGGGTGTGCACGCGACCGCTCAGGTCATCCATCTGGACACGACCGCGCGTCGCGAGGGGCGAAACTGGCTGCTCGGCGGCAACGCGCGGCTCCCCGCGAGCATCTCGCTGCAATGGGCGCAGCCGGTACCTACGAGCTTTCACGCCCGGTTCTCGGCCTGCGGTCGCCGGTACCGTTACCTGATCGCGAACCAGCCGATGCGGCCCGCGATCCAGGCCACAGGTCTGGCATGGTGGCGCTATGCACTGGATGCACGGCGCATGCACGAGGCTGCGCAGCTGTTCGTAGGCACCCACGACTTCAGCAGCCTGCGCGCGGCCGCGTGCCAGGCGAAGTCCGCGATCAAGACGGTGCACGCGATCAGCGTCACGCGCCAGGAGCGCTGCGTGATCCTCGACGTGCACGCCAACGCCTTCCTGCATCATATGGTCCGGAATATCGCCGGGGTGCTCCTGCCCATCGGACAGGGCAAGCGCGACGCCGAATGGATCCACGAGGTGATGGAGGCGCGCGACCGCCGGGCGTCGGGGATTACTGCGCCGGCCGGCGGCCTCTACCTCGTCGGCGTCGACTACGATCCGGGCTTCGGGCTGCCGCGGGCGCCCGTGCAGGACATTGTCCCGCTCACCCCGTAGTGGTCCACTCGGAACGGTTCTTCACCGCGATGCGAGAGGCGTTCTGGTATTCTCGGTAGCTATCATGCGCTACCGTGTCA
>JAGTVE010000281.1 GCA_018224485.1 Thioalkalivibrio sp.
ACGGAGGACCGACTGCACGCCCACCAGCGGCTGCTGGTGGTCGGGGAATTCGCGACGCGCCGGCACGAGGCCGCGGATCGGAATGAACGCATGCGGGGTCTGCTCGGCCGCTGGAAGAATGACCCGGCGATCATCCGGCGCTATGACTCCAGTGGGGATAGTCGCCTGTCCCTGCCGGACTGGGAACGGGTGCGCGCGGCCGCCCGCGCCGAGGTCGAGCGCGAGATGTCCCGCGAGAAGACCCCGGATGCGGTCCACCTGCTGCGCCGGGGCGATCCCGGCACCCAGCGCCTCCTCCTGCTGTCTACCCTTCGCGAGTCCCAGATTCTGTTCCGCCAGCGCCTGCGGGCGTATGGTTCTGCGCTGGTCTTCATCGTCGCGGCGAGTCTGCTCCTCTGGGGGCTGGCCGTGCGTTTCTGAACCTCTTTCGTGATGGGAGTGCCTGTGTCGAATCCGCTATTAGCCACCGAAAACCTGCCTGCCTTCCGGGCCATCCGGCCCGAGCACGTGGAGCCGGCGGTCGATACCGTTCTCGCGGAGAACCGGACCGCAATCGCCGAGCTCCTCGCGTCGCTGCCCGATGACCCCGGCTGGGAGGACCTGGTCGTGCCGCTGGAACGGCTGGACTCGCGGCTGGACGATGTGTGGTCGCCGGTCCGTCACCTGAACTCGGTGATGAACACCGACGCCCTGCGCACCGCCTACAACGCCTGTCTGCCGAAGCTCTCGGAGTACGCGAGCGAGATGTCGCAGAACGCGGCGCTATTCGAGGCCTTCGATCGCCTCGCCCGGTCGCCGGGTTTTGCCGAAGAGCCGGCCGACCGGCGCAAGCTCGTCCAGGATGCACTGCGCGACTTCCACCTGAGCGGCGTCGATCTGCCGGAGGCGAGCAAGGCGCGGGTGCGCGAGATCAATTCCCGGCTGTCGGCTCTCACCGCCCGCTACGAGGAGAACGTGCTCGACGCGACCCAGGGCTGGACGCTGCACCTGAAGGATGATGCGCGCCTGGCTGGCGTGCCGTCCTCGGCGCAGGGAATGCTGGCCCAGAACGCCCGCGAGCGGGACCTCGAGGGCTTCGTGATCACGCTCGATTTCCCCAGCTATTACGCGATCATGACCCATGCCGAGGACCGCGATCTGCGCGAGCTGGTCTATACCGCCTACGTGACCCGCGCATCGGACGAGGGTCCCGACAGCGGCCGCTTCGACAACAGCGAGGCGATGGTGGAGATCCTGCGCCTGCGCCAGGAGAAGGCCGAGATCACCGGTTTTCGCCACCATGCGGAGCGCTCGCTCGCCACCAAGATGGCCGACACTCCGGACACGGTCGAACACTTCCTGCAGGACCTCGCAAGGCGTGCCCGCGCGCCCGCGGAGTCGGACCTGCAGGACATGCGCGATTACGCCCGTTCGCAGCTCGGGATGGAGGTGCTGGAGGCCTGGGACTATCCCTTCGTGGCGGAGAAGATCCGCGCCGACCGCCTCGGCCTGAGCCAGGAGATGCTGAAGCCCTACTTCCCCGCGGACCGGGTTGTTGGCGGCCTGTTCGGGCTGGTGGAGCGGCTGTTCGGAGTGAGCATCACCGCGGACCCCACGGTGGAGACCTGGCACGACGACGTGCGCTATTACGTGATCCGCGACGCCGAGGGCCGCGAGCGTGCCGGCTTCTACTTCGATCTCTACGCCCGATCCGGCAAGCGCGGCGGGGCCTGGATGGACGTGTGCCGCAGCCGTTTCGTGACCCCCACGCACCGGCAGCTTCCGGTTGCCTACATGACCTGCAACTCGACGCCGCCGGTCGACGGCAAGTCGGCGCTCTTCACCCACGACGAGGTGATCACCCTCTTCCACGAGTTCGGCCACGGGCTGCACCATATGCTGACCCGGGTGGATCACCCGGAGATCGCCGGTATCAGCGGCGTGGAGTGGGACGCGGTGGAGCTGCCCAGTCAGTTCATGGAGAACTGGTGCTGGGAGCGCGAGGCCCTCGACCTCTTCGCACGCCACCATGAGACGGATGATCCCATGCCCGAGGACCTGTACCAGCGCATGCTCGGAACCCGGCACTTCCAGAGCGCACTGCAGTTGCTGCGTCAGGTGGAGTTCGCGCTGTTCGACATGCGCCTGCACTCCGGCGCGGTACCGGCCACCGCGGCGGACGTCCAGGAGGTGCTCGACCGTGTCCGCGACGAAGTGGCGGTGATCCGGCCACCCTCCTTCAACCGCTTCCAGCACGGCTTCGCGCACATCTTCGC
This sequence comes from Thioalkalivibrio sp., assembly GCA_018224485.1. Taxonomy (GTDB): domain Bacteria; phylum Pseudomonadota; class Gammaproteobacteria; order Ectothiorhodospirales; family Ectothiorhodospiraceae; genus Thioalkalivibrio. The sequence goes on from JAGTVE010000281.1 coordinate 2,256, forward strand.
CGGCGGCTACGCGGCGGGCTACTACAGCTACAAGTGGGCGGAGGTGCTGTCGGCCGACGCCTTCGCGCGCTTCGAGGAGGAAGGGCTGTTCTCGCCGGAGGTGGGGCGCGACTACCTGCAGGAGATCCTCGAGGTCGGGGCCTCGCGTCCGGCGCTGGAGTCCTTCCGGGCCTTCCGCGGCCGCGAGCCGCAGATCGATGCACTGCTGCGCCACAGTGGACTGGAGGCCGCGTGAAGATCGCCAGCTGGAACGTCAACTCCCTGAAGGTGCGTCTGCCACACGTGCTTTCCTGGCTGGAGAGCCGCCAGCCCGACGTGGTGGCCCTGCAGGAAACGAAGCTCACGGACGAGAACTTCCCGGTCCAGGCGATCACTGACGCCGGCTACCGGGCGGTATTTTCCGGGCAGAAGACCTACAACGGCGTGGCGATCCTGGCACGGCACGAGCTCACCGGCGCCGTCACCGATCCACCCGGGCTGGAGGATGCGCAAAGGCGGATCCTGGCCGCGACCGTCGACGGCATCCGCATCGTGAATCTGTACGTGGTGAACGGCGAGTCGGTGGGCTCGGAGAAGTATGCCTACAAGCTCGACTGGCTGCGTCGGCTGCAGCTCTGGCTGAAGGAGGAGCTGGAGCAGTACCCGCGGCTGGTGGTGCTCGGTGACTTCAACATCGCCCCGGAGGACCGGGACGTGCACGATCCAGAGATCTGGCGCGACCAGGTGCTATGCTCGGAACCCGAGCGCACGGCGCTGGCCCAGATCACCGATCTCGGCCTCGGCGACTGCTATCGGCAGCCGGAACAGCCCGAGCAGCAGTTCAGCTGGTTCGATTACCGCGCGGCCTCCTACCGCCGCAACCGCGGCCTGCGCATCGACCTGATCCTCGCGAGCGCGCCACTGTTGCAACACTGTCGCAACAGCACCATCGACCTCGAACCCCGCGGCTGGGACCGCCCCTCCGACCACGCCCCAGTGATCGCCGAATTCGACCTCACCTGACCCCGTAGGAGCGGCCTCCGGCCGCGATCCGGCGCTAAAGTCTCACCCACCCGCATCGCGGCCAGAGGCCGCTCCCACGAGCCCGTGTGAAATCGGCTCCTGTCCGCGATCTCCCCGTGCCGGCTACAAGCCCCCGGCCGGCGTCTTCGTGTCCTTGTTCGAGACGTAATCCATGATTCCCATCAGCAGCGCGGATACGACGAAGGTCAGATGCACGAGCACGTACCACATCAGCTTGTCGTTCGGGATCGTCTCGATGTTCATGAAGGCCTTCAGCAGGTGGATCGACGAGATCGCGACGATCGCCGCGGAGACCTTCAGCTTCAGCGAACTGGCATCGAGCTTGCCCAGCCAGGCCGAGCGCTTGTGTTCCGCGACGTCCAGCCTGCCGACGAAGGTCTCGTAGCTGGAATACATCACCATGATGATCAGTCCCGCGATCAGCACGATGTCGATCAGCGCGAGCGCCACCAGGATCAGCTCGATCTCGCCCATCGCGAGGATCCGCGGCAGCGTGTGGAACACCTCCTGAAAGAACTTGATCGCCAGCGCGAAGAGCATCAGGCTCAGACCGAGGTAGATCGGTGCCAGCAGCCAGCGGGCCGCCAGCATGGCGCGTTCCAGGCCACGCTCGAACATTGTGCGTCTCTCGGGTTTGAATGACCCCACTATTCTAGGATCTTTCGACGACCATGACCCAGACCATCCGCTACCGCGACCTGCGAGACTTCATCGGCCTGCTCGAGGCAAGAGGCGAACT
>JAGTVE010000282.1 GCA_018224485.1 Thioalkalivibrio sp.
CACAGCCTGGATGCGGATTGGCTCACTCCGCTCCTGCAGGCCTTCGTGCTGCTCTACGAGGCACTGGTGAAGGCCGGCAATATCGACCTCGCCCGCCGACTTACGCCATTCATCAAGCCCTTCCCGGGCAGTTATGTACGTCACCTGCTGCACCCCGCGTACCGCCCCGGCATCGGCGAACTGATCGACGACTACCTGGAGTACAACCCGACCCGCAACCGCCCGCTGGACATGCTGCCCCTGTTCGCAGTGGTCGATGAGCAGCGGATAGGGTCGGCGCCGGTGGAACACGAATTGATCAAGCCCCGACCGGCACTGCACTACCGGCTGCCGAACTGCGAGATCGACGATCCCGACTGGACACTCGCACGACCGTTCAATGCCTGGGCGGAGGTGGAACACCTGGCGGCGGACACGGACCGCCTGGAGGAGGCGCGCGAGGAGTACCTGCGGCGTCCCGCGCAGGCGCTGGGGCAGTTCGCGGACGAATGGGCGCGACGGATCCGTGACTGGTTCTGATCCGGAAGCGGCCCGCGAAGAGACGGACGGCGCGAGGCGGCGTCCGCTGGTCGCGATCACCGGGCCGGATCGCGGCGGCTGGCCGGCGTGGTTCTTCACCGCGCTGGCCGTGCGCCGGGCGGGCGGCCGGCCGCTCAGGATCCGCCCTTCACGACCCTGCTACCGCTGCCATTTCGATGCCCTGATCGTCGGCGGCGGCGCGGACGTTGATCCGGCGCTCTACGACGAGCCCGAGGGCCCGAGCGCCGGCGACATCCAGGCCGCCGAGCGCCGCTGGACGCAACGGCTGATCGGCTACGCCTTCTACCCGATGCTCTGGCTGCTCCGCCGCATGCTCCAGTCCCACGGCGGGGCCCTCGATCCCGAGCGGGATCGCCTGGAGAAGGCCCTGATCAACCGCGCGCTCGACGAACACCTGCCGATGCTCGGCATCTGTCGCGGCATGCAGCTGATCAACGTGGTGCTCGGTGGGAGCCTGAACCGCAGTCTCGATGCGTTCTATGTGGAGACCCCGAAGTCGCGCAGCCTGCTGCCGGTGAAGAGGATCTCCCTCGAATCCGGCAGCAGGCTGGAAGAGGTCTTCGGCCCTGGAGCGCTGTGGGTCAATGCCCTGCACGATCAGGCCGTGAAACGCCTGGGCCGGCGCATCCGGGTCGCGGCCTGCGAACCGGCTGGCGTGATCCAGGCGATCGAGTCCACGAGCGGGTGGTGCATCGGGGTGCAGTGGCACCCCGAATACCTGCCACAGAAGGAGATCCAGCAGCGGTTGTTCCGGGCCCTGGTGGAGGCCGCCCGGCAGACACCCGCGCGGTCCGGTCAGCTCGCGGCCGGATAGGGAATGCCGAGGCCCCCCAGGCCGCAGTAACCGCCCGGGTTCTTTGCCAGGTACTGCTGGTGATAGTCCTCGGCGAAGTAGAAATCCTCCAGCAACCGGATCTCCGTGGTCACCGGACCGCGGCCCGCCTCGCGCAGGAGATCCCCGAAGCGCTCGCGGCTGGCCTCGGCCACCGGCAGCTGCTCCGGGTCCGAAGGATAGATTCCCGAGCGGTACTGCGTCCCGACGTCGTTTCCCTGGCGCATGCCCTGTGTCGGATCGTGACCCTCCCAGAAGACCTTCAGCACCTCCTCGAGCGGAATCCTGGACGGATCAAAGACCACGCGGACGAGTTCGTTGTGCCCGGTCATGCCGGAGCACACCTCACGATAGGTGGGGTTCGGGGTATGGCCCGCACCATAGCCCACCGCGGTCACGTGAACGCCGGGCTGCAGCCAGAACAGCCGTTCGGCGCCCCAGAAACAGCCCATGCCAAGGTGGATCACCTCCATCCCGTCGGGATAGGGCGGCAACAGCGGCACATCGAGCACCGCATGGCGTTCGGGTACCGGCATCGGGGTCTCGCGGCCCGGCAGCGCCTCCGAGGGATCGGGCATGCGGGTCTTGTGCATCGCGGCAAACAGCATCGAAGATTCCTCAGGGCTGACCCGGCGGTTCGAGGCGGAGCATTTCGCCGGGATCGTGATCGGTGAGCACGTAGATCAGACCGTCGTGCACGTGCACGTCCCGGATGCGCCGGTTCTGTGCCTCGAGCATGCGGACCTCGGAGACCACGGTGTTGTCGTCGTCAAGCGTCAGGCGCGCGAGGTGCCGGTGTGCCAGTGCCCCGACCAGCAGATCACCGTCCCAGTCGGGGAAGGCATCGCCCTGGTAAAAGGCCATGCCGGACGGCGCGATCGACGGGGTCCAGTGGTACAGGGGCTGTTCCATGCCCTCCTTCTCGCGGATTCCCTCCCCGATGACCGCACCCGAGTAGTCGATGCCGTGGGTGATCACCGGCCAGCCGTAGTTCAGGCCGGGCTCGATGACGTTGATCTCGTCACCGCCCCGAGGCCCGTGCTCCTGTTCCCACAGGGCTCCGGTCTCGGGGTGCAGGGCCATTCCCTGGGGATTGCGCACACCATAGACATAGATCTCCGGCCGCGCAGCGCCGTCCCCAACGAAGGGGTTGTCCTCGGGGACGCGGCCGTCATCGTGCAGCCGGATGATGCTGCCCGCGTGGTCGTCGAGTTGCTGGGCGCGAGGCCTGTCGCCGCGATCGCCCAC
>JAGTVE010000283.1 GCA_018224485.1 Thioalkalivibrio sp.
GCGCCGTGCCCGTATCCCGGGTCCATTGCGCGGCTTCGCTGGAAATTGCCTGCTGGAAGCCGTAGTGTCGCGAGCAGCCGGCGCGTAAGACGGCGTCCGGACCGGCCGAACTTACGCAGGGAGCCTGCGGGAACTGGACTCGTTCGTCGCTGCGGCAAAGGCGGCAGGGTGAGGCAGCGGTGTTCCGCACGTTCCCGACGAACAGGAATAACCACCAGCACTGGAGGAACGATGCGACCCGCCCATTTACTGCAAGTGCTCGATCGTGAATTTGCGAGCACCCGCGAGGGGCACCACACGCCGGTGATGCTTTGGGGACCGCCGGGCGTGGGCAAGTCGCAGATGATCGCGACGGTGGCCGATCGTCATCAGGTGCCACTGATCGACATCCGGCTCTCGCAGATGGAGCCCTCCGACCTGCGCGGCATCCCGTTCAAGAGCGGTGACATGGTCGAGTGGGCGGTGCCGGCGATGCTGCCCGATGCGGACCGGCAGGGACCTGCGGGGGTGCTGTTCCTGGACGAGATCACCTCCGCTGCCCCGAGCGTGTCCGCCGCCGCCTATCAGCTGATTCTCGATCGCCGCCTCGGTGCCTACGAGGTCCCGGAGGGCTGGGCGATCTTTGCCGCCGGAAACCGTCAGGGCGATCGTGGGGTGACTTACACGATGCCCGCCCCGCTGGCCAATCGTTTCTCGCACTTCGAGGTCGAGCTCAATGTCGATGACTGGGCAGCCTGGGCCTACCCGCACGGCATCGACGACCGCATCATCGCCTTCATCCGCTTCCGGCCGGATCTCCTGTTCGACTTCGATCCCGCCCACAACCCGGTGGCCTTCCCGTCACCACGGTCCTGGGAGTTCGCGCACCGGGCGCTGCGGAAGTTCGAGGCTCACCCGGACCTGCTGAGCGGCAGTCTGCAGGCCTGCGTGGGGCCAGCGGCGGGGATCGAGTTGAACGCCTTCATCGCCCACCTCGACCAGATGCCGGATCTGGACGCGATCGTCCGTGGCGATCCGGTCGCGCCGCCGCAGGAGATCGATCTCCAGTACGCGGTGGCAGCGGCACTGGTGGGGCGCGCGATCCGCGCGCAGGGCACCCCGGAGGCGCTGACGATCCAGGGCCGGATCCTGAACTACGCCGGCACCTTCCCGCAGCGCGAGATGGGCATCATGATGGTGACCGACATGCATCGGGCCCTGGGTGACGAGCTGTTTTCGGTTCCAGAGTTTGCGGACTGGTCCGAACAGGTGGCCGACCTGATGCTCTACAAGGGCTGACGGGCAGGGGCGCTGTCGTGGCGGAATTGGACGTCGAGACCAAGCTCGCGGCCGCCCGCACGCGTCTGATCATCGACAAGCCCTTCCTCGGAGCCCTGGTGCTGCGGCTCCCTCTCCAGCCGGCGCGGCCCGACTGGTGCCGAACGACGTCCACCGACGCCCGCACGCTCTACTACAACACCGAATACGTAGAGCAGCTGTCGCTTGCGGAAACCGAGTTCGTGCTGGCCCAGCAGGCATTGCACTGCGCGCTGCTGCACTTTGCACGGCGCGGACACCGGATCCGGGACCGGTGGGACCTGGCCTGCGATTTCGCGGTCAACCCGATCCTGATCCACGACGGTCTCACGGCACCTCCGGATACCCTCTACAGCGAGGAATTCGAGGGCATGACCGCAGAGGAGATCTACCCGCTTCTGCAGAACGACGAGACCGAGCCCAGCCGCGACCAGAATCCCGAGGACACGCCCGGCGAGCGGCAGCGCGGACAGGACGACCAGACGCCGACACGGGAAGAGCAGCGGGACGAAGGCGAGGACAAGGGCAACGACAAGGACAAGGGCAACGACAAGGACAAGGGCAACGACAAGGACAAGGATGAGGGTGCAGACGGGGATGGAAACAGGGATAGGGGCGAATCGAGCGGGACGGAGTCCGGGACCGAAGAGCAGGCCCAGCCCCAGGATGGCGAGGACGAGAACCCTCAGGGCGCGCAGGAGCCGCCACCGCTGAGTGCCCAGGAGCGCGAGACACTGGAAGTGCAGTGGAAACAGCGGCTGGCCGGGGCCGCTCAGCAGGCGATGCAGGCGGGCAAGCTCAGCCGCGATCTCGCCCGACTGGTGGACTACGTGCTGGCGCCCAAGCTGCCCTGGCGCATGCTGCTCGCACATTACATGACCGCGCAGGCCCGTGACGACTACAGCTACACGCGGCCATCGTCACGGCGGGGCGAGCCCGCGATCCTGCCCAGCCTGCGCAGCCAGCAGGTGGATGTGGTGATCGCGCTGGACACCAGCGGTTCCATCTCCAGGGAGGAGATGCTGGAGTTCCTCTCGGAGATTGACGCGATCAAGGGCCAGATCCGCGCGCGGGTGGTGCTGCAGGCCTGTGACGCACGCCTGAGCCCGGATGGCCCCTGGATCTTCGAGGCCTGGGAGCGCCTGGTGATGCCGAAGTCCTTCCAGGGTGGCGGCGGAACCGATTTCAGGCCCGTGTTCGAATGGGCCGGCACGCTCGATCGGGAACCGGACCTGCTGGTCTATTTCACCGATGCCGTTGGCCGGTTCCCCTCCGCGCCGCCGAACTATCCCGCGATCTGGCTGGTGAAGGGCAGGGCGACCGTACCCTGGGGCCAGCGCATCCAGTTGAACTGACGCCGATCCTGACCAGCATGGAAGCACTAACTGTCATCGCACTACGCCACCCCCGACGATGAAGATCTCCCTCCCCCGCGTGCGGGGGAGGGGAGAAATGCGCGACTTTCGCGTTAACAAGGCCGCATGGAAAAAGGCCTCTGTAGCGACTAGCCTTCAGGAGGACTGCGCCCCGCTCCCGGGATCTCTCCGGTACTCGGGAGGGGGCTTTTCATGCTCGGGGGTGGTCCACGGGCACTGGTTGGTGCCGGAGGGAGGAGAAGAGTCTGATGATGAATACCCAACTGATCGAACAAAGTTGGAACGGGGTCGCCGGATATCATCACGCCATCGCTGAGACCTTTTATTCGCGGCTGTTTGAGCGTTATCCGGAATACGCAACGCTGTTCAATGAGCTGGACATGCCGCAACAAATGGACCGGATGGTGCGCACACTCGCGATGGTCTCGTCGAAGGCGGACAGCCCCACGGCGATTCGCCCGCACCTGACACGCGTGGGCCACGTGCATTCCAGCTTCGGCCTGGGTGCCGAGGATCTCCACAAGTTCTCGCAGACCATGGTCGAGGTGATTGCGGAATACTGCGATGCGACAGACGGAACCTGGTCGGAGGATTGCGAGCGTGCGTGGCACGAGGCGTTCAGCCAGATCATCGAGCCGATGATGATGGATGGCATGAGAAGCTGAGTGGTGTCAGTTCAGGTCCTGCCCCGGATCTGGCCTGCTGGTCAGACCGGGGCGGTGACGATTCGGTGAGAA
>JAGTVE010000284.1 GCA_018224485.1 Thioalkalivibrio sp.
CAGCGCAGGAGCCGCGCCGAGCTCGCCGAGGCCCTGAACCGCCCCGGGCAGGCGCCTGCGCAGGTTCTGGGTCCCGTGTTGCCCCTGAGCCTCCCCGAACTTCCCGAACTGAACGGCCTACTCGAGGCGATCGAGCGGGAAAGCCCGGAGATCGCGATTCGCCGGGCACAGGTGGAGGTCGCCCAGCGACGCACGACCGCGGCACGGGCGCAGCACCGGCCGCGCCTCAGCGCACATGCCCAGCTGGGCTGGTGGAACCGGGAATTCGGCACCGAGCGCAACCCGGCCACCGTTGGTCTGCTCCTGGAGATCCCGCTCTATCGGGGAGGGCGCAAGGATGCCGGGGTCGGGCAGGCGACCGCGGAGCGGCACGTCGCGGAGGCGGAACTCGCGCAGTCGATGCTCGAGGTCCGGGCCGCCGCGCGTGAGCTGTACTTCGAGATCGAGGCGCTCCTGGTCCAGCGCGATGAAGCCATGGCGCGCATGGACTACCGGGAGTTGTACATCGACCGAGCCCGCGCCCTCTACGACATGGAGGAGAGGGCCGACCTCGGTGACTCCATGGTGCAGCAGAGTGCCGCCGCCCATTTCAATGCGGTCAACGAATATGCCCTGGCACTGGCCTTCGAACGCCTCGCAGTGCTGGTCGGCGATCCTGCGCTCAGCGTATTTCCCCCGGACCCCTGACGGAGCCTTCGACATGGGCAGATTGCGCACCCTCCTGCTCGCCGCCGGTCTTCTCGGCGCCACGCTCGCCACCGCGCTTCCCGCGGCCGCCATCGAGCTCGAGGCCCGGCTGGACTGGGGCGAACGCTATACTATTTCCACACCCCTTGCCGCAGTGGTGCGCGAGGTCGCGGTCCGCCCCGGCGATGCCGTCGCGGCCGGTCAGCTGCTGTTCACGCTCGACACGCGGCGCCTCGAGGCTGACGCACGCGCCACGGCGGCGGAGGTCGAGCGCCTTCGACTCGACCTGTCCGAGGCGGAGCGCGAGGTCGAACGCGCCGAGGAGCTCTATGACCGCACGCTGATCGCGGTGCGCGAACTGGAGCTTGCACGCATCCAGCGGGCGATGGCCTCTGCCCGGCTCGCCCGGGCAGAGGCGGAGCAGCAGCGGATCCGGATCGATCTGGAGGACAGCCGGGTTCGCGCACCTGCCGCGGGCCGCGTGCTGACAGTGAACGTCTCGATCGGCGAGGCGATCAGCCCGGTATTGGCCCCACCCATGCTGGCCGCCATCGGCAGCACCGACCCGATGCGCGCCGAAGCGACGGTCGATGCCGAGACCGCGGCCAGGCTGCGGCCCGGGCAGGAGGTGGAGGTGGATGTCGGCTCCGGCTCCGTCCGTGCGGGCACGATCAGCGGAGTCGGCTGGGAACAGGAGGACATCGGCTTTGGCCCGGGCTATCGAGTCGAGGTCCGCTTTTCGCCGCCCGAGACCGTGCAACTTCGCTCCGGACAATCGGCCCGCGTGCTGCTGCGGGAAGCCGAATGAGCGATGCCGGCAGCCTGCATGCGGGCGCCGAGGCGCTGCTGGTCATCACCACGGTCGACGATGGGGACGTCGCGACGGAGCTGGCACGCGAGGCGGTGGAACAACGGCTTGCCGCCTGCGTCCATGTATTATCCCCCGGTCGGTCGGTGTACCTCTGGGAGGGACAGGTGGAAGAGGCACAGGAGCACACGCTGCTGCTGAAGACCTCGGTGGAGCGCTATGACGCGCTGGAATCCTGGCTGGCGTCCCGTCACCCTTACGAGACACCCGAAATCATCGCCCTGCCGATCAGCTCCGGGCTACCCGATTACATTCACTGGATCGAACAATGCACCCGATGAACCTCCGGAAGTGGCTGCCCCTGCTGCTGGGCCTCCTGCTCGTCCCCAGCCTTGCCTCCGCAATGTTCGACGACGATCTGCTGGACCCGGACGACGCCTTCGCGATCGAGGCCGAGGCGATCGACGCCGAGACCGTCAGAGTCAGCTGGAACATCGCCGACGGGTACTACATGTACCGCGAGCAGTTCCGCTTCACCCCGGAGGCCGAGGGACTGGAACTCGGGGAACCGCGCATCCCGGACGGAACCGTCAAGGACGACGAGTTCTTCGGCCGGGTCGAGACCTACCGGGACCGGATCGACATCGAGCTGCCGATCGCCGCGGCGGCCAGCCGCGAGATCGAGTTCACCGCCCGTTCGCAGGGCTGTGCGGATCTCGGGGTCTGTTACCCCCCGCATCTCCAGACCGTCAGCCTGACCCTGCCGGCACCGCCCGAGGCCGGCGATGCAGCGCCGGCAGGCCGTCCCGGTGCACTGGAGACGCTTGGCGCGATCACCGGCGGCTTCCTCGACGAGGACGAACTGCTCGAACCGGAGGTCGCCTTTGCCGCCAGCGCCCGCGCGATCAGCCAGAATGCGGTGGTCCTGCGTTTCGACATCGCGGATGGCTACTACCTGTACCGCGACAAGCTCGGCGTGAGGATTGCCGAGGGCGACGGCATCGAACTGGGACCGGTGAATCCTCCGGACGGGAACCTGATCGAGGACGAGTTCTTCGGTGAAACGGAAACCTTCCGCGACAGCGTCGAGATCCTGGTCCCGGTGCTGCGCAGCACCGACGACGTGGCCGAGATCGTGCTGGCGGTGGACTATCAGGGCTGCGCGGATCTGGGCGTCTGCTACCCGCCATTGACCCAGGACGTGGCCGTATCCTTCCCGGCCACGCTCGCCGATGAAGCGGGCGAGGTGCCGCCGACCGGCACGGAGCGCGGCCCGGCGGTCGATGACGCACCGGTCACGGAGCAGGACCGCATCGCCGCCCAACTCGCCGACGGCCGGATCTGGCTGGTGGCGCTGGCCTTCTTCGGCTTCGGCCTGCTGCTCACCTTCACGCCCTGCGTCTTCCCGATGATCCCGATCCTGTCGAACATCATCGTCGGGCAGAAGAACCTGACCACGCGCAAGGCCTTCTTCATCTCGCTGGCCTTCGTATTGGCGATGGCCTTCACCTACACCCTTGCCGGTGTCTTCGCGGGCCTGGCGGGCGCAAACCTGCAGGCGGCCTTCCAGAACCCCTGGATCATCGGCGGCTTCGTGCTGGTGTTCATCGTGCTGGCGCTGTCGATGTTCGGCTTCTACGAGCTGCAGATGCCCTCCGGGATCCAGAGCCGCCTGTCCAGTCTCAGCAACCGCCAGGAGGGCGGCACGCTGGTGGGTGCCGCGATCATGGGCTTCCTCGCCGCACTGATCGTGGGTCCCTGCGTGACCGCGCCCCTGGTCGGGGCACTGCTCTACATCAGCCAGACCGGGGATGCCATCCTTGGCGGCATCGCGCTGTTCGCGCTGAGCATGGGCATGGGCGCACCGTTACTGGCCATCGGCACCTCGGCGGGCAAGATTCTGCCCAAGGCCGGACCGTGGATGGACACCGTGAAGGCGGTATTCGGGATCGGGCTGCTGGCGATGGGCATCTGGCTGCTGGAGCGGGTGATCCCCGGCGCGGTGGCGCTGTTCCTCTGGTCCACCCTGTTCATCGTCACCGCGATCTACATGGGCGCCCTGCAGTCCCTGCCCGAGGGCGCGTCCGGGTGGCGGAGCCTGTGGAAGGGCATCGGGCTGGTGCTGCTGGTGTACGGCGTGATCCTGATGATCGGCGCCGCAACCGGGGGCAAGGACATGTTCCGGCCGCTGGCCGGCCTGAGCACGCCGGGGGTGATGGTCGGAACCGACGGTGTACAGCGCGCGAGCGAGCTGGAATTCACTACGGTAAACACCGTGGCGGACGTCGAGCGCGAGGTCGCCGCCGCGGCCGACCGCAACCAGCCCGTGTTCCTCGACTTCTTCGCCGACTGGTGCGTCGACTGCGTCCGCCTCGAGCGGACGACCTTCCAGGATCCGCGCGTGATCGAGGCAATGAGCGACGTGCATCTGCTGAAGGCCGACGTCACGGACAACACCTCCGAACACCGTGACCTGATGCGCGAATTCAGCCTCTTCGGCCCGCCGGCGATGGTCTTCTACGACCGCGACGGCCAGGAACTCCGGAACCGGCGCGTGGTGGGCTATCTGAACGCGGAGCGCTTCCTCGCCCACGCCGAGCAGAGCATCGGGGTGCGACCGTGACCGACGGTGCCGACGGGCACCCGCGTCACCGGGGAAACGGCATCGTCGCCTGCCTCGCGCTGCTGGCGCTGATCGTGTTCCAAGGGCCCGCCAGCGCGGAGCCGAAGACCCCGGGCGATGAATCGGCAGGGCAGGACGCGGATACGCCGGAGGACGCCGCGGCGCGACGTATCGACTTCACGTTGCCCGACCTCGACGGACAGCCCCGTCAGCTCAGTGAATGGGACGGCGATCTGGTGCTGCTGAACTTCTGGGCGACCTGGTGCCCACCGTGCAAGAAGGAGATGCCGATGTTCCAGGACCGCTACGAGCGGCACGCGGATCAGGCCTTCACCATCGTTGCGGTCGCGGTGGACGAAGTCGACGAGACCCGCGCCTTCGTGGACGAATTCGGCATCGGGTTCCCGATACTGATCGGCCAGGACGACGCCATCGCGGTGGGCCGCCAGTATGGCAATCGTATCGGCGCCCTGCCCTACACCGTGATCATTGACCGTGACGGCCTCATCCGCGAGACGCACCGCGGCGAGGTCACGGGAGAGGAGCTGGACGCCTGGCTCCAGCGCTATCTGTGAACGCCGCGCGCCGTGCGCGCGGCGACCATCCGACCCGCTGACACGCCTCGCAACGGACAGGACCGGGGCCGACCCGCGCCTGTCGCGTCGACCCGGTCGGGTCCGTTCGCCGGCTGGACAGACACCTCCCCGCTGCGGCAGAATCCCCCGAACAAAAGCGGGCACTTGTTGCACGTTTCCCACAGATTCCCGACCGGATCGTCACCGATACCACCTGCAAATGGCTGAACTCCTGCTGCTGAACGGCCCCAATCTGAACCTGCTCGGGCGCCGCGAACCGGAGCGTTACGGAACTGCAA
>JAGTVE010000285.1 GCA_018224485.1 Thioalkalivibrio sp.
GCCGCGGTAGCCGCGGTCACGGTGATGGTCCATCAACGGGTCCTGTTCAATGCATCCTGTTTACGATGTACCTGGCGAGGAACCGAAGCAAATCGGCCTCCGGCCCAAGGGGTTGCAGGTACCCGAGTCCCTGCTCGACCAGGTCGCGTGCGCGCTGGCGCGAGGACTCCAGCCCGAGCAGCGCCGGAAAGGTCGCCTTCTTGAGCAGGGTGTCGGCACCGCAGGCCTTCCCCATCAGCGTCGGGTCACCCTCGACGTCCAGCACGTCGTCGCGGATCTGGAAGGCGAGCCCGATGCAGTCCGCGTAGGCGCCGAGGCTCGCGACAAGCCCGGCGTCGATGGCGCTCGCCCGGGCTGGCATCAGTACCGAGGCGCGAATCAATGCGCCGGTCTTCAGGCGGTGCATGGTCTCCAGTTCGTCGAGGCTCAGCTCCTTGCCCTGCGCGGCCAGGTCCATCGCCTGCCCGCCCGCCATCCCATCCACGCCCGAGGCATCGGCCAGTTCCTGCATCAAACGCAGCCGCGCCTCCGGTCCCAGGCCGATGGCCTCATCCACGAGGACCGCGAAGGCCAGCGCCTGCAGCGCGTCGCCCGCGAGAATGGCCAGCGCCTCCCCGTGCGCCCGGTGGCAGGTCGGTTTGCCGCGGCGCAGGTCATCGTCATCCATCGCCGGCAGGTCGTCGTGGATCAGCGAGTACACATGAATCATCTCCACGGAGGCCGCGATGCGATCCAGTGCCCTGCCCGGTGTGCCGAGCGCCTCGCCGGCGGCATAGACCAGCAGCGGACGCAGGCGCTTGCCTCCGCCCAGAGTCGAGTAGCGCATGGCCTCCAGCAGGTGGGGCGCCGGCGGTGCCGAGGGCTCGAGCAGCCCCTGAAGAAACGCCTCGATGCGCTTCTGGTAGGTCTCGATATGCTGATTCACGACGACGGGGACGGCTCAGAAGGGGACGTCGTCCGGGTCGGGATTTTCCGGAACTTTTGTGGAGTCATTCGGGTCTCCTCCTGCAGAAGAGTCCGCCGGAGACTCGATCAGGCTGTCGATACGGCGCTGGGCCTCGTCGAGGGCCTCCTGGCAGGATCGGACCAGTTCCATGCCGCGCTGGTATTCCCGAAGGGACTCCTCGAGCGGCAGGTCGCCGGCCTCCATCCGCGCGACGAGCTGCTCCAGGGCCTCCATCGCGGCCTCGAATGCGGCGGGTGACTTGGGGGGATCTTTCGGCATGGGGCGCAGTGGCGTGGGCGGGACTCGAGAAGGTACCGAATCCGGGAACATCTGGAAAGCCTCGGCGCTCACGGAAGGGTGCGGCTTCCGGTTGACAAAAGTTTAGACCGAGTCTAAAGTCTCGGCACGGTTTAGACAGAGTCTAAATTCCGTGATGGCGGCGGGCCCATGCCAGGCGCCATCTGACGCAGCAAAACCCAGTGACAGAGGAGTTACACGATGGAACTGAAAGGCACCAAGACCGAGAAGAATCTTCAGGAAGCCTTCGCCGGCGAATCCCAGGCCAACCGCCGTTACCTGTACTTCGCCTCCAAGGCGGACGTGGAAGGCTACAACGACGTCGCCACCGTGTTCCGTTCGACCGCCGAGGGCGAGACCGGTCACGCTCACGGCCACCTGGAGTACCTTGAGTCCAGCGGCGATCCGGCCACCGGCCTGCCCTTCGGTGCGACCGAGGCCAACCTGAAGGCCGCGATTGCGGGTGAGACGCACGAGTACACCGACATGTACCCGGGAATGGCCAAGTCGGCCCGCGACGAAGGCTTCGACGAGATCGCCGACTGGTTCGAAACCCTGGCCAAGGCCGAGCGTTCCCACGCCAACCGTTTCCAGAAGGCACTCGACACCCTCGACGCCTGATCGGCCCGGGGCAACCTGAGAGAGCGGGGCCGGATGGTCGGCCCCGTTCCTGCCGTTGATGGATTCAAGGCACAACCGGAGAGATTCATGTCCGCCCCTACGCAGTCCACCCGTGAAGGCAACCTGGAAGCACCCACCCGGCACCCGCTGGATTGGAAGAACCCGGATTTCTATGACGAAGACTCGCTGTTCGGCGAGATGGAGCGGGTCTTCGACATCTGCCACGGCTGCCGCCGTTGCGTGAGCCTGTGCAATGCCTTTCCGACGCTGTTCGACCTGATCGACGAATCGGAGACACTGGAAGTTGACGGGGTAAAGAAGGCCGACTACTGGAAGGTGGTCGACCACTGCTATCTGTGTGATCTCTGCTACATGACCAAGTGCCCGTACGTGCCCCCGCACGAGTGGAACGTGGACTTCCCGCACCTGATGCTGCGCGGTAAGGCGACACGCTTCAAGAAGGAAGGCGCCAAGGGTGCGCACAAGCTGATGTCCAGCACGGACATGATCGGATCTCTCGCCGGTATCCCGGTGGTGGCGCAGACGGTCAATGCGGTGAACCAGACGGCCACGGGCCGCAAGCTGCTCGACAAGACCCTCGGCGTGCACCCGGATGCGACGCTGCCCAGATATCACAGCCAGAAGGGCCGCAAACGCGCCAGCAAGGCCGCGGCCGCGGTGACCGCGCCCGAGGCCGTGAACGGAACCACCGGGCGCGTGGCGCTGTTCGCCACCTGTTATGGCAACTACAACGAACCTCACATCGTCGAGGACCTGGTGAAGGTCTTCAACCACAATGGCATCGAGGTGACACTGGTCGAGAAGGAGCAGTGCTGCGGCATGCCGAAGCTTGAGCTCGGCGACCTCGAGGCGGTCGCAGCCGCGAAGGATGTGAACGTGCCCCAGCTCAAGCGCATGATCGACCAGGGCTACGACATCGTCGGTCCGGTACCCTCCTGCGTGCTGATGTTCAAGCAGGAACTGCCGCTGATGTTCCCCGACGATCCCGATGTGCAGGCGGTCAAGGCCCGCATCTTCGACCCCTTCGAATACCTGATGGCGCGTCACTCCGGCGGCAAGCTGAAGACGGAATTCCCGAAGCCTTTGGGCAAGATCGCCTACCACGCCGCGTGCCACCTGCGCGTGCAGAACATGGGCCTGAAGACCCGTGACCTGCTGAAACTCGTGCCGGACACCGAGCTTGAGGTCATAGAGCGCTGTTCCGGCCATGACGGCACCTACGGCGTGAAGAGCGAATTCTATGAGACCGCGGCGAAGATCTGCCGGCCGGTCGTCAACCGGGTCCAGAAGGCGAGTGCCGACCACTTCTCCAGTGACTGCCCGATGGCGGGCCACATGATCGAGAATGGCCTGAAGGACGGGCGCGAGCCCGAACACCCGTTGACCCTTCTGCGCCAGGCCTACGGCCTTTGAGCGCAGGACAGCATCGAACAAGGAGAAAGAAGATCATGTCGAGCGAGGGATATCACGAACCCATCGAGGAACTCAGCGACGAGAGCCGGGAGATGCACCGGGCCATCGTATCGCTGATGGAAGAACTCGAGGCCGTGGACTGGTACCAGCAACGGGTGGACGCCTGCAAGGACCCGGAGCTGAAGGCAATACTGGCGCACAACCGCGACGAGGAGATCGAGCACGCCTCCATGGTCCTGGAGTGGATCCGGCGCCGGAACAAGGTCTTCGATCACGAACTCAGGGACAACCTGTTTTCGGACAAGGACTACACCGACATGGGCCACCACGATCATTGACGCATGCCCGGTCGCCAGCGGTACGAACGGACAATGGAGGTGAATGTGAGCAAGCTGAGTAGAGAAGACCTTTTCTCCCTCGAGAAGTACTCGGAGATGCGTCCCGGATTCCGGGCCGAGGTAATGCAGCACAAGAGGAATCGCGTGCTGCCCGTCGGCCCCAACGTGACCCTGCACTTCGAGGATCGCAAGACGATGCAATACCAGATCCAGGAGATGCTTCGGGCCGAGAAGATCTTCGATGCCGACGGAATCCAGGAAGAGTTGGACGCCTACAACCCGCTGATCCCGGACGGCAGCAACTGGAAGGCGACGATGATGGTCGAATACGCGGAGATCGACGAACGCAAGATCGCGCTGGGCCAGTTGATCGGCATCGAGAAGCAGACCTACGTGCAGGTGGAGGGTCATGACAAGGTCTACGCGATCGCCGACGAGGACCTGGAGAGCGACACCGAGGAAAAGAACTCATCGGTCCACTTCCTGCGCTTCGAATTGACCGGCGACATGGCCGCCGCGGTGAAGGCTGGGGCATCCTTCGCGGTAGGCGTGGATCACGATAACTACAGCCACCGCGTTGACCC
>JAGTVE010000286.1 GCA_018224485.1 Thioalkalivibrio sp.
TCAGCGACGAGGCACTCGCCGAGCGTCGCCGCCATATGGAGGCGAGGGGCGAGCGGGCGTGGCAGCCGGTGAGCCGCGATCGGATGGTCAGCCAGGCCCTGCAGGCCTACGCGCTGCTGACCACCTCGGCCGCCCGCGGGGCGGTGCGCGACATCACGCAGTTGCGCAAGGGGTAGCGCAACGGAAACCCGGGGCCTTTGATCCGTCTGCAGAGCGCTGGTGATGTTTCCCGACGCCGCAGCGGAAAGAGGGGGGCGTGCCGGGCAGCGGGACGCCGTGAATACATCCCTGTAGGCTTGACGGCAGCATCCCTGCTGCCGTCACCCGCCGCCCGGCACGCCTCCCTCTTTCCGCCCACTCCCGAACGCTGGCGCCTTTTCGGGCGTCCCGCCAGCGGACACACCCGCTACCTCGCGCCGCCCCCAACCGACCGGGCGCACCCGTCCCCCCAATCGCACGGATCAGCTGCGCCCGCCAGATCCGGTCGGGATGTCGGTCTGCACGACCTGGCCCTCGGCGATCCAGCGGGTGATGCCGTCGGTCACGTTGTAGACCTGCTGGTACTCCAGCTGCTCGGCAAGCGCCCTGGCGAGCGCCGCGGTTCGTGATCCCGTGCGGCAGATCAGCACCACGGGCTCGTCCCTGGCCACCAGTTCCTCGAACTCGCCAACGAAGTCGGGCTCGATGCGTCCGTAGCGGTCGAAGGCGGTGAGGAGGTGGCTGCCCGCGACCACGCCGGTCTGGTGCCACTCCTCCGGACGGCGGATGTCGACCACCTTCACGCCCTTCTCCATCATCTCGGCAAGCCCGAGGTTGTCCAGCTCGGAGAACGGCGGCATCTCCACGTCGAGCAGCTCCACCTCGAAGCGCAGCGTCGCGTTCGGCGGGATCACGCCTCCCGCACCGCGGGCCCCGTACGCGAGGCCCGGCGGGACGATCAGCTCCCGGACCTCGCCAACCCGCATCCCCTCCAGTCCCTGTTCCCAGCCGGGAATGACCCGGCCTTCGCCCAGCGTCAGGTTGAATGGCTCGCCGCGGTCGAGGCTGGAGTCGAACTTCGTGCCGTCCATCAGCCAGCCGGTGTAGTGCACGGTCACCCCCGCACCAGAGACCGCCTCCGGTCCCTCGCCCGGTTGCAGCACGTTGATCTGAAGCTCCTCGGCGTTGGCGGCAGTCATAAACAGGCTCAGCAGCAGTAGAAGTGGGAAACGCAACATGGTTCGCAGGCCTCCGGAACGGCGGTCGATACGATAGAGGCCGGATTCTTGCACCCGGGTTCCGGTTCGAAAAGAAACCCCGATAGCGTCAGGTCCCCGTCACTTCTCCTTGCGCGCGGAAACGCCCGCGGTCAGCGTGTAGCGCATCGCGTCCTCCAGCGACATGTGCAGCGGTTGCAACTGCTTGCGCGGCAGCATCAGGGTGTAGCCGCCGATCTGGTAGCTCATGGGGAGGTAGACCGCGATGGTCTCCTCGGAGCCAAGCTCGTCGGGCAGTCCGGAGAAGTCCTGCCGGGTGATGAAGCCGACCAGCCGGTAGTCCGTCCCCGGCAGCGTCACCAGCACGGCGTCCCCGAACTTCTTCTCGAGGTCCCCGGAGACCAGGTTCATCATGTCCCGAACGGTCCCATGGATGGTCTTCACGACCGGTATCCGCTCCATCAGCCCCTCGATCCAGCCGAAGAGCCACTGCACCACATAGGCGCGGAGCAGCACCCCGATCCCGAAGATCACCGCCAGGGTCACGATCAGCCCGAGCCCGGGAAAGTAGAGCATGTCGGGAAGGACGGCCTGCAGCAGTGCACCGAGCAGCTCCTCGGCGGTGGTGCCCAGCCACCACAGCAGCGCGAGCGTGATCACGATCGGTAGGATGGCCGCGAGGCCGGTCAGAAAGGTCCGGGTCAATCCCTTCACAGTGGGCTCCTTGGCCCGGTCTGGGTGCCGCCGGGCTCGGTGTGTGCCATCACACTTTAACGGATTGCCATCTGCCGGCGAAAAAATGTGCCCGTCCGGCTGCCGAAGTGCCGGCATCGGCTACCATGCGCTGCATGGAGTGGGCACATCAGGTCATCTTCTTCGGCGCACTGGTGGTCCTGGGCAGCATCCTGTCCAGCGTGGTCACCTCGCGCCTGGGTGTGCCGCTGCTGCTGGTCTTCCTCGGCATCGGGATGCTGCTGGGTCCGGAGGGTCCGGGCGGGCTGGTCTTCGAGAACATACCGCTCGCGCACCTGATCGGGTCGGCGGCGCTGGCAGTGATCCTGTTCGACGGGGGGCTGCGCACCCCGGTGCGCAACTTCCGGATGGGCCTGAAGCCTGCGCTGGGGCTGGCGACCATCGGGGTAATGCTGACCTCCGGGCTCACCGGGCTCTTCGCCTGGTGGTGGCTGGGCCTTTCCTGGCTCGAGGCCCTGCTCCTCGGCGCGATCGTCGGCTCCACCGATGCCGCAGCGGTCTTCTCGCTACTGCACTCGCGGGGACTCGAGCTGAAGAGCCGCGTGGGGGCAACACTGGAGATCGAGTCGGGCAGCAACGACCCGATGGCGATCTTCCTCACCATCGTGCTGATCGAGCTCCTCCTGCTTCCGGACCGTTCCTTCGGTCTGCTGGTCCTGGGCGAGTTCGTGCAGCAGATGGGCCTCGGGGCGGCGATCGGTGTGCTCGGCGGCCTGGGGCTGCTGTGGCTGATCAATCGCCTGCCGATGTCCGCCGGCTTCTATCCGCTGGCGGCGCTGGCCGGAGCCCTGTGCGTCTTCGGGCTCACCGGACTGCTCGGCGGCAGCGGCTTCCTCGCCGTCTACCTTGCCGGCCTGGTGGTGGGCAACCGGCCGCTGGAGGCGGGGCAGAACATCAAGCGCTTTCACGATGGTGTCGCCTCGCTGGCGCAGATCGGGATGTTCCTGATGCTGGGCGTGATCGTGACGCCGTCGGAGCTGCCGCCGGTCGCGCTGGACGCCGGCCTGCTCGCGGCGGTACTGATCCTGGTGGCACGGCCGCTGGCGGTGGGGGTCTGCCTCCTCCCGTTTCACTTTCCCTGGCGCGAGCAATTGTTCATTGCCTGGGTCGGCCTGCGCGGCGCGGTCCCGATCATCCTTGCGCTGTTTCCGCTGCTTGCGGGGCTCGATCTGGCCGAGTACTTCTTCCATGTGGTCTTCTTCGTGGTGCTGATCTCGCTGCTGGTACAGGGCTGGACGGTGGCCCCCGTTGCGCGCTGGCTGCAGCTGGAACTGCCCCCGACTACGACCCGGGTTCA
>JAGTVE010000287.1 GCA_018224485.1 Thioalkalivibrio sp.
GATGTAGCCATACTTCACCGGCCCGGGGAACTCACCCGACTGAAAGGGTGCGCGCATCGCCTGGTACTGGCTCGGCGGGACACGACCGGCGAACACCAGGGTCTCCGTACCCCGGCTGATCCCCGAATACATCGTTGCCACCGTCACCTCGCCGGGTTCGGGCGGGGACAGTGTCTCTGCCCGAATTGCGCCGGTTCCCGGTTCCAGTATCCAGAAGGCGCGCGCGGTATCCGTCGCCATATTGCGGGTCTCTCGTAGCGTAGGGTAGTTGCATGGTAACCACCTGATACCGCGACGCGCGACAACCAATCGCGATGATGGTGGTCGAACGGGCGTGCAGGACCGATGCGCCGGTGGCCAGGTGTCACCCGCCACCGGCGGCGAATCGTGGAATATGACCCTGGAATCAGAGAATGGACCGATCCTCCGAATGTGCCCTTGACACCGTTGACCGGGAATCCGGCGCGCCCCGCACGCCGGGCGCATGGTGGGCCGCGCTTGTCGGCCAGATACGGGCCTGGCGCGTCGAACTGCTGCTCGGCCTGGCGCTCGTAATCGCGCTGGCGCTACCGCTTGCCCTGTTCGCCGGGCTCACCGCCGGCTTCGTGGCCACGGTGATGCTGCTGTTTCTGGTTCTGTCACTGCTTGTTCTCTTTACCGCGCCGGCCGAATTTCGTACCGCGGGGCCCGGACCGGGCAATCGCGTGACCTTTCTGCGCGCGGCAATGGTGGTGCCCGTTGTGGCCATGGCCTTCCATCCCTCCCTTCAGCAGACAGCGGCGGTCTACGCCCTGGTCGGCGTCGCGGTGCTCGCCCTGATCCTGGACGGCGCGGACGGCGCGCTGGCACGGCGCTTCGGTCGGGTCACGGTCTTCGGTGCCCGCTTCGACATGGAACTCGACGCGCTGCTCATCCTGGCGCTGTCGGTGCTGGTGTGGCAGACGGGCAAGGCCGGCCCCTGGGTTCTGCTGATCGGATTGATGCGTTATGGCTTTGTCGCGGCCGGCTGGTACTGGCGATGGTTGCGGGGGGCATTGCCGCCGAGTCGGCGAAGGCAGTCCCTGTGTGTCGTGCAGTCGGTGGCGCTGCTGATCGCGCTCGTCCCCCCGGTGCCGTCCGTCATCGCGGTAACGGCCTCCCTTGGTGCGCTGTTGCTGTTGGTCTATTCGTTTGTGGTGGACATACGCTGGCTGCACCGGCACCGGGAGGCAGATCCCGGAGACGGCGCTTGACGCCAGTCCGGATTGCCGACGATCGGGACACGGCGACGGAGGAGAAATACCATGCGTGTAGGAGACTGGCGACCCTTCGGGCAGGTGCCCGAGATTTCCGTGAAAGAACTGCAGAAGAAGCTGGAGCAGGGCGCGATACAGATCGTGGATGTACGCACGGGTCCCGAGTTTCGCCGCAGCCGCATTCCTGAGGCCACGCACTTGCCGATTACCGCGTTCAGCCGTCACCGGCTGGATTCGCTGGAACTCGATCGGGAGAGACCCGTGGTAGCGATCTGCCTCACCGCGCATCGCAGCATCCCAGCGGTCCGGAAGCTGCGCGAGCTCGGATACGATGCCCGGCAGCTGCGTGGTGGCATGCGTGCATGGTGGAAAGGCGGCGGCACCTGCACGCAGGACTGAGTCGCGCGCCGGGCCGTGGCGTTGGAATCCCCCACATGGCCTCGTGCCCGTCCCGCTTCGGTCAACTCTTCGGCGATTTCGGTTTCTCGATGCGCGGCTCCGGGCGCGGCTGGGGTCGCGGGCGCGGCTATGGCGACGCCTATGGTTACTACTACCCCTACTACGGCGGCTACTATCGTCCCTACGGATACGGCCCTCCCTACTACGGTGGCCCGTGGGGAGCCCCGGCTCTGCAGCAGAGCGAGTCCGAGTCCGAGTAAGACGGTGGGCACGCCCTCGTTCCAGGAGGAACTGACCGGGTCGGCAGACTCAGCGCGTGCCGGATGCGGCGTCGCTTCGCAGGTGCTCGAGGGCCTCGGGCAATCCCCGGACGGGGACGTGGAAGCCGGTGGTGCCGCGGCGCATGCGCCCCTCTTCGGTATAGAACACCCGAGTCAGTTCCACACGGAAGGATCCGCGTCGCGCGATCCTGGAGACTTGTGCATCGGTGAACTCGATCCAGCAGATCGGGCCCGCGCAATAGCCGTCTTCCGCGCGCACCGATTGGCGCAGGGTGGGGGTGTCCAGGGTGGTCTGGATCAACTGGAAATCTTCCCCGGTCCAGGCAGCCGCAAACAACCAGTCATCGCCCTCCGGGATGAACGCCAGCGGGGTTCCTTCGCGCTCC
Organism: Thioalkalivibrio sp.; assembly: GCA_018224485.1. GTDB lineage: Bacteria > Pseudomonadota > Gammaproteobacteria > Ectothiorhodospirales > Ectothiorhodospiraceae > Thioalkalivibrio. The sequence continues at coordinate 2,302 of JAGTVE010000287.1, forward strand.
AGCCTCGCATGACAGTGCTCCGTTTCGAGGACCAGCAGCGAGGGTGCGCAACTGTACTCCCACTCTCCGGGAAGGAACCGGCCGCAGCCCGAGAGGAGCGCGATGCCCATCATCGCGATGGCCAACCGAGGGCCCAGACGCGGGCCGCCAGGCCTGGCCCGGGATGATACCCCGCGGGGAGACAGGCCCCTGCACGGCTGGGTGGCTGGAGGCGTTGCCGGCCTCGCTGTGGGGGTCAAGTGACGTCTGCCGACGCCGGCCGCCTGCGGCTGCGGTCGCCGGTGGTCACCTCGTCCGGTCCTCGCAGGCGCCGGATCTGGTGCGGGCGCGCATCGACGACGATGCCGTCACGGGTCAGTACCTTTACGCGATAGCTCGGATTGGTGCGATACTGCATGCTGACGAGGTCCATCGAGGTCCGAGGCGCCAGCGGACTCACGATCACGCCCAGAGCGCCGTTCCACTCCGTGTAGTAGCTGGCATTCTGCATGATGACCAGTTCACCGATCTTGAACGTCATAGAGGTTGTCCTCGCTCGAGGAAAATCTTTACCGACGGGCCGCAATCCCGGACCAGGGCGGTGCGCCATGCAACCCCTTGCGGCCCTCGCTCCAGTATAGCGAATGTGGCAGATTCAGCGCCTCCGTCAGTGCTCGGTACAGGACCGGGGTCAGCGCCAGGGCGGGTCCAGACCGTGCACGCCCTCCACGTCCTCGGGCCACGAAACCGTGTAGCCGAAGCGTATCGCCATCGTTGCACCGGCGTCTGGCTCGAGTTCCCAGGCCAGTACGCCGAGGCGCCCGTCGACGTCGCGCGCGTCCGGTTCGGTGGTCTCGGGCATCAGGTTCACCTGGATCCGCTCGTCCCGGGATACGGGCATGCGGTCGAGCACCGTGACCGGCAAGGTGCTGTCGTGTCGGTTGTCGATGGTGATGCGATAGCTCCGTACCAGGCGTTGCTGGCGCCGCAGCAAGCCCTGCCGGCCCATGCTGTCGCGGTCAAGCATGCGGTCGACCTCGATGCGATCGTCGACCCCGAAGGCCAGATGCAGCGGTGCCCCGGGAGCAACGGTCCCGATCCGGGTGCGGCCCACCAGCTGCCCGTCCTGGAACAGGTTCACGGAGCCGGGCAGCAGGGGCGTGGCGCCTTCGAAGACGGTCTCCGCGAAGAGGTAGGCGTGCGGTGACAACAGCGGAACCGCGCGTACCGAAAGTTCGACCTCCTTCTCATCACGCGTCAGCAGGAATCGCTGCACACGGTTGTCCGGCGGCAGGGAGACACGGCCCGGAACCCGGTACTGGCTGGTGAATTCTGTGGTCTCCAAGGTCGCGGCCTCGGCGGCGGGCGCAGGCGCGGCCAGCATGTCTTGCGCGCTCCTCTCGCGCCCCAGGGTGGGGCTGGCCTGCGCAACATCGATGAACCACGGGTGCAGCTCGGGCAGGCGTCCGCCCAGCGCCGGTCGAGCGGTGGAAAGGTGCAGGATCACGTTCTCCCAGGCCTCACCGGTGTTCTGGCGGACCTCGGCCTGCTGCACCCACTCCATGCGGTCTGCCGCGGTATCCAGCCGCGCCTCGTACAACGGCGTCCACGTGGCTCCGGGGACCTCATATTCGATGATCAGGCTGGCAGTCCCGGCGTCGGGCGAGGAATAGTGGATAGCGGCCTCGACCGTGTCGCGCCGATCCGTGCGCACGGCGTCCAGTTCCCGCCGGATGCGTTCGACCTCCTGGTCGACGTCGCGCACATCCGCCTCGATCAGCGTGATGCGCTCCAGCTCTTCCCGGGCGCCGTCGCCGATCAGGCTCCAGGCCTGTTGCCACTCGTCCGGCGGCAGCGCCGGTTCGACCGCGCCGGCATTCTGGGTGAGGTTGCGGATGAAACCGAGTTTGATCTCGTGGGCCTGACGGCGGTCATCGAGGCGGCGGCGCTGATCCTGTGCGGACTGAAGCGCCTCGGTGAGGCGCTGTTCCTCGGGGTTGGAGAGTTCCCGGCCCTGGATGATGCGGGTCTCGGCATGCCGCAGGCGCAGCCCTTCCAGCCCCTCGGCCCGTACCCGGAGACTCGCCGCATCGAGGCGCGGGGGAAGCGGATGGATGCGCACCACATCCTCGCCGCGCGAGACCTCGACCGTGTGCACTCGTGTCACGGTGGCCCGGTCCGGATAGACGGTCACTTCCGACACACCCTCCGCAAGCGCCGCTGCGACCGGGAGCAGCGTGCCGCCGCAGAGAAGCAGAAACGCGACCGTGAGGGTGCGGAAGGAACGGGCCATTGGGGCTCTCCGGCAGGTGCGGGTCGGAATGGCGGCCCGCTCGCACACAAGGTTAGCGCGGGCGTTTCCCGGCGTCGATGACCCGGGGATCGATCCCGCGGCTCAGTCCTGCAACAGGATGATATATCCACCCGAACGCTGATCGCGCTCGAGGTCCAGCAGGCCGGCACGCTCGGCCTCTTCCAGCAGGGCGCTGAAGGTCCTGAACCCATAGTAGCTCTCGCTGAAGCCCGGCTTGCGCCGCTTGATCGCCTGCTTAACCATTGAGCCCCAGATCGGTTCGCCTTCTCCCCGCTCCGCCTGCAGTGCCTCGGCGGTCTCGACCACAAGATCCATGGCCTGCTGCCGCCGTTCGCCGTTGTCCTGTTCGCCGGTCTTCGATGCCGTCTCCTCCTTGCCGGCCGCCCTGGCCTCCTTGCGCGGTTTGCGGATCTTCCGCGCTTCCTCGCGCACCAGATCGTCGTAGTAGATGAACTCGTCACAGGCGGTGGTGAGGAGATCGGAGGTGGATTTCTTCACCCCGACGCCGATCACCAGCCGGTTGTTCTCGCGCAGCTTGGCCACCAGTGGGGAAAAGTCGGAATCGCCGCTGATGACCACGAAGGCATCCACGTGTTCCTTGGTGTAACAGAGGTCGAGGGCGTCGACCACCATGCGGATGTCCGCCGAGTTCTTGCCGGATTGGCGTACATGCGGTATCTCGATCAGTTCGAAGGCGGCCTCGTGCATCGGCGCCTTGAATTCCTTGTACCGATCCCAGTCGCAGTAGGCCTTCCGGACCACGATGTTGCCCTTCAGCAGCAGCCGCTCCAGCACGCGTTGGATGTTGAACTGTGGGTACCTGGCCTCCCGCACCCCGAGCGCGATGTTCTCGAAATCGCAGAAGAGGGCCATGTTGCGGATCTCGGGCAGGTCGGGCATGAAGAACCACCGCGTACTGGACAGGACTGATGCTCAGGGTACCGGAAACCCCTGGTTCGGGTGAGAGGTTTGACGGTCTGGATGAACCGGAGTAGCTTCCGCGCGAACGAAAAAGGCTGCCAGCTCATGGCCGTCACTGGTGCGTAGGCGCCAGTGGCGGGTCAGTCCCACCTAAAGTGTTATGGAGGAAGGATGGAAGCATTAATCGCTGCCTCGTGGTTGCCGCAAGCTGTTATTCTCGCCGTGATCGGTTTCGTGGCCTTTTACACTTCCTGCGCAGTTGGCCTGCGCGCAAACTGGCTGGCCTATCATCCGTCGGTCTGCGGCAGCGTCGGTGCTGCCGGTGGTGCAGCAATGGGAATCCTCGTCGCCACCATCTAGTCTCCACGCAAAATCCTGTCAGCGAAGCCCCCTTCACGGGGGCTTCGCTGTTTCCGGGAGACCCTTCCGGATCGGCTCGCCACGCGCATCGACGCCCTGAACTCGCCTATCATGGTGCGTGGGCGAAACTTCGCGCTGCCGGGGGGCGGTCTCCCGCACGGTTTGGGGTCTCGCGCGATCCTCCCCGCAGCCAGGACGGAATACCTGCTTGAACAACCTCGGCAACCGAATCGGCAAGGCCCTCACCGGCGGACAGCCCCTGGTCTATGTCCGCTGCCACGAGGAAGAGCGTCTGGAACGGCTCCTCGCCGGGTGGTCCAGATCGCACTACGGGGATGCGCGTCCGGTTCACGTCTGGACCACGACGCGCGGGTTTTCCGCGCAGGAATCCGCCTCTGCCCGTGACCCTCTTGAGACGCTGAACTCGATACTTGAAGCACCGCGCGAGGCCTTCTACCTGTTCAAGGACCTGCCGCTGCTGTTCGATGAGCGCCCGGAACTGGTGCGGGCGCTGCGCGATCTCTATCGAGCCCTGGACGGCGGAAATACCTTCATCTTTCTGTCCTGTCCGGTGTGGAGCATTCCCGAGTCCCTGTCGCGGGAGGTGCTTACCGCGGAGCTCGGTGCCCCCGATCAGCAGGAGATCCTTGCCGAGATCCAGGCCTTCGCGGCGGAGAAAGACGCGGCCGCGCCACCGCAGCCCTGGCTGGCGCAGGCCGCCGCGTCCATGAAGGGCATGATGCTGAGCGAGATCCGGCACCTGATGCGGCGCCTCGGGGTGGAGGGCCGACTCGGGACGGAGGAAGGTCTGGCCGAGATACGCACCGAGAAGGCCACTGCACTGATGCGCGAGGCCTGCCTGAAGTACATCCCGGACGCAGTGGCGATCGATCAGATCGGTGGGCTCGAGAACCTGAAGGAATGGGTGCTTACACGACGGAGCTTCTTCTCCGGGGAGCATGCCAATGCGCGCGTTGCGCCGCCATCCGGCGTGCTGTTCATGGGTGTGAGTGGCTGCGGCAAGAGCATGGCGGCCAAGGTGATTGCCAGTGCGTGGTCGCTGCCCCTGGTCCGCCTGGATATGAACCTGGTGCTGTCCGGTGCCTACGGGGCGCCCGAGTTCGCCTTCGACCACGCACTGCAGACGGCAGAGCAGATCGCGCCGATGGTGCTGTGGATCGACGAGATGGAGAACAGCTTCGGTTATGATTCGGAGAGTCACCGAGGCAACAATCCGAACATCTTTTCGAGCTTTTTGACCTGGATGCAGGAAAAACCGCCGGGCGTCTTCGTGGTAGCCACCGCGAACCGGATCCAGCTGCTCCCGGCCGAGGTGATCCGCAAGGGGCGCTTCGACCAGCTCTTCTTCCTCGACCTGCCAAACGAGGAGGAACGGACTGGGATCATCGAGATCCACCTGCAAGCGGCCGGGGTCGATACGGGCGGATTCAGCATGAAGACACTGACCGTGCTCACGCGCAGCTGGAGCGGTGCCGAGATTGAACAGGCCGTTAAGGCAGCGGCGGTGCATGCCTGGGAGGAGGGACGTGAGATGAACGAGCGCGACCTGTTCTGGAGTGCATCGCGCATCGTGCCCCTGTCGAAGACCATGTCGGAGCAGATTAAGGCGCTGCGCAGCTGGTCGCAGGACCGGGCGACCCCGGCGTCGCACAAGGGGCAGCCTTGAGCCACCCGGTGCCCGGCCGCTCTGCGCATGCGCGAGGTACTGGGAAATGCGCAGGGATTTGGGCGAGAATGCCGCTGTGAATGACAACGCCCTGCATCGTCCATCCATTTTGCCCGCGCCCTTTGGCGATCGCTGGTACGCGCCGCTGGTCGGCACGTGCCTTGCCTTGCTGTTGGCAGGCTGCGCGAGCAATGGAGCGCCCGTGCCCGACGAGCGCTCCGCGAGGGCGGCCCTTGCCGACGCTGTGGCGAGAGAAGACTGTATCGGTGCGGACGCGGCGATGGCGACGCTGGCTCGACATTTCTCCGGTGCCGCAACAACGACACGTGCGCGCCTGCAGGCGGCCCGTACCTGCATCGCGGCGGACGAACCGGGTCGCGCACGCCACCACACCGAGGTACTTGTTTCCGGGGATGCGGCGTTCGCGCAGCGCGACTATGCCCACTATCTGCATGCCATCGCGGGTCACGGCGTATGGAAGCAGAGGCATCGCACGGCGTCCTCGACACCGGAATTGCTGGCCGATGTCGAGGCGGCACGGGAAGTGGTCGAGGATTTTGCGGTCCTCGTGGCGCGCTTCCCCGAATCCCGATATCGGGACGAGGTGCTGCCCTACCTGGTGGAACTGCACGAGGGCCTGGCTCGCTCCGAACTGCGCATCGCGCGGCTAGACCTGGAGCAGGGCGAGTACGAGCGGGCGGCGGCGCGCGCCGAATATGTCGCCGAGTACTACTCCCGAACAGGCAGCGTTGAAGACGCGCGCTCCGTGGAGGAGGAGGCACTGTCCCGTGCGGCGACAGGGCCCCAGGAGGAGGTCATGGTCGCGGACCGCGAAACAGGTCCGGCGGCGTCGCGCAGTGTCGCAACCGCCGCGCCGCCCGCGCCAGCGCCGGCCCCCGTCAGGCCAACTCCCGTCGAGCCAACCGCGATGGACATCCCGACGGCGCCTGCTGAGCGGACCGCACCGACACAGTCCGAACCTGAAACACAACGGCGCCCTGCGATTGCCGGCGCCACCCCCGATGGGTCGGACTGGATCCGCACCCAACCCCGGAATGCCTTCACCATCCAGATACTCGGTCTGGCGCGGGAGCAGGGGGTGCGCGACTTTCTCGCCCGGCATCGGCTGGACCGCGAAACGGCCTGGTTCCGTACCGAACGTAACGGCAGCGACTGGATTGTCGCGATCGCGGGCAGCTACCCGAATGCCGAGGCGGCCCGGGGCGCGATTGCTGCGCTTCCCGCGGAGGTGCGGCGCAACCAGCCATGGATCCGCAGCTTCGGGTCAGTGCAGGATGCGATGCGCGGCGAGTGATTGGCCGGCACAGGTACACGGTACGGGCCGCGCGATCGGGCCGGAATCAGTAAGCAGGTCGACCCTTTGGTCAGCCTGGGGACGATGGTGACGCAGAGGAATCGCAGGCATGGATCCGGCCAAGCCGCAGCTCTCGGAGCTGAATCTCATCGAACGTGCTGCGGTGTGGTTCCTGCGCCGGCAAAACACCGTGGACCAGCCGTGCCTGCACCGCTGGTCGGCGGAGGAACTCCGGAAGATCCGATGGCTGGAGACGTCGGCGGTGATCCTGGCGGCCGTCTCCGGGATCGCCTCGGGCGCGCTGCTCGGTGGACTCGAGATCTGGCTGAACGAAACCATCACGGACACGGACGTGTCGTGGCTGCGCTGGCTCGAGTACTGGGCACTCTTCCTCGGCATATCGATCGTCATCAGCGCCGTGGAGATCGTCTTCCTGTACTGGGTGGTCTTGTGGCGGGTGGCGCGGGTCACCTCCATTGCCGGTCTGCGCCTCTCGGAGCCTCAGGTCGAGCAGGTGATCGCGATCGGGCTGTCGCGTTCGGCGCTGGATCTGCCGGACCCGCAGGAGCCGATCTACGGCATCGATCCGTTCCTGCGGGTATCCCGGTGGAGGCTCTGGGGCTACGCGGTGCTGTACCGGCTAAAGATCGGCGCAACGAGCTTCATCGTGCGCGTGATGCTGCGCAGGGTTCTGGCCCGCGCAGCCGTCCGGACGCTGATTCCCCTGGTCGCCATTGTCATCTATGCGGTCTGGAACGCGATCATTATCAACTGGGTGATGGGGGCATCACGGATCCGTGCCGCCGGCCCGATCGCCGTCCAGGAACTCGGACAGCGGCTCTCCGACCGGGTGGAGGACCTTGACGAGGAGGCGCGCCGGCTCGTTCTCGAGGCGGTGGCCGAGGCCATCGTCCGCAGTGCGAACGATCATCCGAACTTCGTGATCCTGCTGGAGCGGCTGTTCAGGGAACTCGGGATCCGGCCGGGTACGCTGGACATGGACTGGACCGTGCAGAGGGAATCGGTCCGGAAACTAAATGCCGACGCACAGGCGCTGCTGCTCGACGTGCTTCAGGTGACCGTGATGCTCGACGGAAGGCCAGGGCGCCGCCAGCTGAAATTCCTGCGCGAGGTCTGCGAGCTCTGCGGCCGAAGCCTCGATGCCAGGCGCCTGCGGGCGCACTACACGGAATTCTTCAGAGGTCAGGGCATCGGCGCGCTCGGCCGCGCCTGAGACCTCGCGGGCTGAAGACCACGACCCGCGTCGACCCTCGCGACCCGCAGGTCGCGCGAGCGCGGCGTCGGCATGTCCCGTGATGTCATGCAACCGAAGGCAACCCGGCCAGAGCCATGGCGATCTCGCCATCGTCGTATTCGAGATCCATCAACTTGCCGTCGAAGTAATCGCGGTAGGCCTGCATGTCGAAGTTGCCGTGGCCACACAGGTTGAAAAGGATCGCGCGGCTCACGCCTTCTTCGCGGCAGCGCAGGGCTTCGTCGATCGCGGCGCGGACGCCGTGATTGGCCTCCGGGGCCGGGATCACCCCCTCGGCCTTCGCGAACTGCACTCCGGCCTCGAAGCACTGGAGCTGGCTGTAGGAGCGCGGCCGGACCAGGCCGAGATTGGTCACGTGCGACACGAGCGGCGCCATGCCGTGGTAGCGCAGACCTCCCGCGTGGAAGCCGGGCGGCACATAGGTGGAGCCCAGGGTATGCATCTTCACCAGCGGCGTCAGGTGAGCCGTGTCGCCGAAGTCGTAGGCATATCGCCCGCGCGTGAGGCTGGGACAGGCCGACGGCTCCACCGCCACCAGGTCGACCTTCCGACCGCCGCGCAACTGCTCGCCGAGAAACGGGAAGCTGATGCCGGCGAAGTTGCTGCCGCCGCCCGTCGGGGCGATCACCATGTCGGGATAATCGTTTGCCATCTCAAACTGCTTCAGGGCCTCCAGGCCGATCACCGTCTGGTGCAGCATCACGTGGTTGAGCACGCTCCCGAGTGCGTACTTGGTATCGTCGCGTTCCACCGAGCGCTCCACGGCCTCGCTGATTGCGATGCCGAGGCTGCCGGTGCTGTCCGGGTGTTCGGCCAGCACCGCGCGCCCGGCACTGGTGAGTTCGGAGGGACTCGCGATGCACCGAGCGCCGAAGGTCTCCATGAACGAGCGGCGGTAGGGCTTCTGGTGAAAGCTTACCTTCACCATGAAGACCTCGATCTCCAGGCCGAAGAAGGACCCGGCCAGCGCCAGTGCCGAACCCCACTGGCCGGCGCCGGTCTCGGTGGTGATGCGCCGGACCCCTTCCTGCTTGTTGTAGAAGGCCTGTGCGATCGCGGTGTTGGGCTTGTGCGAGCCTGCAGGGCTGACGCCCTCGTACTTGTAGTAGATGCGCGCGGGGGTATCGAGCATCTTCTCCAGCCGGCGCGCCCGGTACAGCGGAGAGGGGCGCCACTGCCGGTAGATGTCGCGCACCGGTTCGGGAATCTCGATCTCCCGCTCCTGACTGACCTCCTGCTCGATCACCCCCATCGGGAAGATCGGCGCCAGATCGTCGGGCCCGACCGGCTGGTGGGTGCCGGGATGCAGGATCGGCGGTAGGGGCGCGGGCAGGTCTGCCGCGATGTTGTACCAGTGCCGGGGAAGATCTCGTTCGTCGAGGACGTACTTCACGGTATCGGTCATGACTCGGGCGTCTCCTGGGAGGATCCTTGCGGTCGGGGCGGGGCCGGGCGCCTACGCTCGTGCTGGGCTTCCGGTCCGGACCGGTCCGTGGCTGTCTGCGAGTGACCCGCGGGCGGAATCGCGGGGCGGGTTCTCGCGCAGATCAGGATACCGATTTTGCTTCGGGAAGGGGTGGTGCGGAACCGCCAGCACCTGCCTTCACCGTTTACTCGCGGCCCGCTCTCTGGGGCCTTCTGCGAAGTGATCCGTTTTCGGCCCCGAAAATGGTCTTCAAGGCCGTCTCACGGCCTGAAAAATGGCATCAAGTGACGAGTTTTCAGGGAGTTGGGTTGGTCCGACCCCGGAGGGGTATGGATAGAGGGAGAGAGATTGGTCTAGTCTCGTGGGTAAGGGCGGACCGCCGGGGCAGGGTGTGGAACGCAGGCATCGCTCGTCCGGTCCGGTCTGCAAGAGTTCACTGGCAAGGAGCGCCCCCATGGAACACGAACTGATTCGCCTGACCCGTCGCCTGATTTTGTCCCGGCGGGATCGGCTCCTGCCGTCACGCTGGCTTCCCCCGGTGGATCTCTACAGGACTAAGGATCTGGATGACGTCCCGGAGTCCGTGCGCGAGGAGATGGAATTCATGCTGGCGGACCGGATCGATGATGTACTGCGTGCGGCGATTCCCGAACTGCTTCCCGAAGACGAATCCGACGAGGCCACCGAATCCTCCGGGCAAGGGTCGGAGGCGTGACAGTCCGCCCACCACCCTTCTTTCCCGGAACAACACGGAGAACGAGAGAATGCAGACTCCTCTGGAACTGAATTTCCACAATATTGACCGTTCCGAGTGGAGCGAGAACCTGATCCGCGAGCGCGTTGCCAGGCTCGAGCGTTACTCGGACGAGATCGTCTCCTGTCACGTGATCGTTTCCCGGCCGCACACCCACCAGCACAAGGGAAATCCGCTGAAGGTGAACATCGAGGTCCGGCTGCCACGCAACCGGCGGCTTGTGGTCAACGAGGAGCCGCCCGTGGTCGAGCAGGAGAGCAAGCTTTCGCTCGTGATCAACGCGGCCTTTGACGCGATGCAGCGGCGGCTGAGCAAGACGGGCGAGCATCACCGGCGCGACGCCCTGACACCCTCCGAAGAGGAGAATCGGGCGCTGGTGGTGCGCCTGTTCGCGGAAGAGGGCTACGGATTCCTGCGCACGGTGGACGGACGCGAGTTCTACTTCCACGAGCACGCCGTCCTGAACCACGACTTTCCCCGGCTGGCAGTCGGGACGGAGGTCCGGTTCGAACCCTCGATGGGCGAGCAGGGCCCGCAGGCCAGCACGGTCCGCATCGTCAACAAGCCCGGCGAACGCGAGTCCGACCAAACCGCGCACCGCCCCGACGTCCCACCGGACTGGCGCAGCCAGCCCTGAACCCGCCCGCGAGGTTGGACCAAGCCAACCCATTGATTCGTCGAGATATGAACGGAGGGGCGCCAGCACGCGTCACCTTCTTCGTGTCCTCCCATGGCTTTGGACATGCCTCCCGGGCCTGTGCGGTGATGCAGTCTCTCCGGCGGCAGCGGCCCGACCTGTCGCTGCGCGTGTACACCCGAACGCCGGAGTGGTTCTTCCGCGATTCGGTCGGGGAACTCGACTATCGGACCTGGCAGACGGATATCGGACTGGTGCAGCGCTCCCCGCTGCTCGAGGACGTGCCGGCCACCCTGGCTGAACTCGCCGGGTTCATGCCCTTCCGGCCCGGTTTGGTGGACCGGCTCGCGGCGGAGATCGCGGGCCAGGATCTCGTGGTGTGCGATGTGTCACCCCTTGGACTGCGTGCCGCTGCGGCCGCCGGGGTGGAGTCGGTGCTGGTCGAGAACTTTACCTGGGACTGGATCTACCGCGCGTACGTGGACGAACAACCCGGTTTGGCACCCTTCATCGCCTACGTGGAGGCGGTCAACCGCACGGCCGGGCTGAGGATTCAGGCGGAGCCGGTGTGTCAGCCGGTGCCGGATGCGGTCACCGCAGGGCCGATCGCACGCGAGCTGCACGAGAGTCGCGCGATCGTGCGCGAACGGCTGGGGATCGAGCCGGGGCCCCCTCTGGTGCTCGTGAGCATGGGCGGAGTGCCCGCTGAATACCCGTTCCTGGACCAGCTTCCGGCCCGGGATGACTGCGTGCTGCTGCTCCCGGGGGCGGCCAAGGAGAGGCGGCGGGACGGGGCATTGCTGATGCTGCCGGAGCGCTCCGGTTTCCATCATCCGGACCTGGTGAACGCCTGCGACGCGCTGGTGTGCAAGGCCGGCTACAGCACACTGGCAGAGGCGTACCAGGCGGGGGTGCCCCTGGCCTGGTTCCCGCGCGAGCGTTTCCCGGAGTCCCCGGTTCTGGACGCCTTCATTGCGCGCGAGATGTCCGGTATCCGCCTGCGCCCCTGTGACTGGCAAGATGGCACCTGGATCGACCGCCTCCCGGAACTGCTGCTTCTGGAACGCCGTCCACCCGCAGTGGCCCCCGGCGCCGATCAGGTGGCCGGCCGGCTGCTGCAGAGGCTGCGGCCTTGAGGGCGTCCGGGTGCCGGGCGATGTGCAGTGTCCCGGTTCCGACGCCATCCGCTGCCGGACCGGATGGTCGGTGCGAAGCAGGCTATACTGCCGGTTCACCAACGTTGCGACCCGTCTATGCCCATCGTTGAACTGGTCCTCTTCCTGGTCTGGGTCAACTTTTTTCCGTTCCTGATCCACGTGCTCCTGGGTGACCGCGCCGCTGCGCCGCTGGACGGCGGTCTTCGCTGGCGTGACGGCCGAGACCTTCTCGGACCGAACAAGACCTGGCGCGGAGTTATGGCCGGAATTCTGGCAGGCGCTGCCGCCGGTCCCCTGATTGGTGTGGGCTGGGAGATCGGTGCCCTTGCCGGCCTGCTGGCCATGGTGGGCGACCTGCTCACGAGCTTCGTGAAGCGCCGGCTGGATCGTGAGAGCGGCGCGGCGATGGTCGGGCTGGATCAAGGCCTCGAGACCCTACTTCCCGCGCTCCTGCTGGCCCCCGCGATGGGTCTGGGCATACTGGAGGCAGCTATCGCGCTGCTGGCCGCCATACCCCTGATGCATCTGGGCTCCCGGTACTGGCATCGACTGCTGGCCCGGCCGCCGAATGACAACTATCCACGGGTAGTGCGTTCGACCACGCGCCTGCGCGAGTGGCGGGCCTGTCATGTGCCACTGGCACGCTGGCAGCGATGGCTGAATTTCGAGAACTACGTCTACTATCGCGTGCTGATGACCGGTGTCTTCAAGGCCGCGGGATGGTATGACCGCGGCACGGAGAACGTCCTCGCGGTATGCGTTCGGACCCACGCGGTGGAGTTCGAGGACCTGCCTCCGGCCTTCGATGGGTACCGCGTTCTGCTGTTGACGGATCTGCATCTGGACGGCCTTCCGGGCCTCACCGACGCGCTGGTGGCCCAGGTCGCCGACCATCCGGTTGACCTCTGCCTCGTGGGTGGCGATATCCGCATGGAGATGTACGGCC
>JAGTVE010000288.1 GCA_018224485.1 Thioalkalivibrio sp.
CGATGTTCCAGAGGGCCGGGTTCCGGCTCGGTGTGAATCCGTCGAGGAACCATGCGTCCACGGTCCCTCGCACGTTCGCGAAGCCCGGCGCGGCGTCCCCGTAGACCAGGGTCAGCACTACCCGGTCTTGCGGGAAGTGAAGCCGGTGCAGGCCCGTCACCGGTGGCGGGTACTGGGCCAGCAGACGGTTCACATCCGCCACCGGGACGCCCTGCGCCCGCAGGGCCCGCTCCAGGTCCGCCGGCGCCAGCGGGTGTGCCTCTGCGCTCAGGTAGCTGAGGAAGGCCCCCGTGGGGGCGTTCTGACGCCAGGTGTCCAGCGTCAGAAAGAAGTTCAAGCCCGTGCCGAAGCCCGTCTCCCCGATCGCGAACCGGCGGGCGTGGCGGAATCGCGCGGGCAGGTCATTGGCCTCGATGAAGACCGTCTGCACCTCCCCGCCCGGGTCCTCCGCACTGAAGTAGATGTCGTCGTACTCGAGCGCCCTCGGAACGTCGCCGTCCCAGCGCAGATGAATCGGGACCAGGGGATTGAGCAAGGTGTCCTGCACGATCGGATTCCAGGGCCTCGGGTCTGCCCCGGCCGGTGTTCAGAGGCCGGTGTCGGGCAGCGGTTGCATGGCCACGCGCCTCGGGGCGGAGGCCTCGGCGAGTCCCACCAGCAGGGGCCGCGCGGTGCGTTGAAACCGAGTCAGTTCGGCGCCCGACAGGGGCGCGCCGCGAGGCAGCTTCGCGCGCATCGGATCCACCGCGCGACCGTCGATATGCAGTTCGTAGTGCAGGTGGGCGCTGGTGGTCCGCCCGCTGTTCCCGGAGAGCGCGATGCGCTGCCCGCGCGTGACCTGCTGGCCAGGCTGAACCAGGGCCTTCTGCAGGTGCAGATAGCGCGTCTTGAAGCCCTGTCCGTGCTGGATCATCAGGAGTCGTCCGGCGAGGGGATGGTGTTCCACCCTGGTGACACGCCCGTCCGCGGGTGCAAGGATCGGCGTACCCGTCGGAATCGCGAAATCCGTGCCGTTGTGCGGTGCGACCCGTCCGGTCACCGGATGCCGCCGCTCGTCGCTGAATCCCGAGGTCATCCGATATTCGCCCTGGAAGGGGTGGCGGTCGAAGGGCGGCAGCAGCGGTTCACCCTCGGGTGTGTAGAAATGTCCATCGGCGTGCCGCGCGGCGGTCAGGATCCCGTCCATCCGGCTCAAGTCAAAGGCCAGCAGGCGGATATCGTAGGGCGTGTCATCGCCGGCCAGTGTCTCGATCTCGAGCAGCAGGGTGTAGCGGTCGCCCGCCTGGATCTCCTCCCCGGGCGGGAGGTGGTCCCCGAGAAGCCTGCCGATCGCCCGCGCGGTTGCCGGATCCAGGCCGGGCGCCTCCCGGAGCGAATCGACGATGCTGCCGCGGACTTCTCCCTGCAGTACGCGATGCCCGACCTCGCGCACGGTCGAGATCTCCACGCGCGTGAACTCCTCGGTTCCCTGGCGTCGGACCCACTCGTGTCCCTGGGCCCGGTCGGTCCAGAGCCGCAGACGCTTCAGCCTTCCTGCTGCGTCCGTCTGCCACTCGACCTTCTGCCCAGGATGGACGACGTCGAGCAGCCGGGCGTTCTGCGGGTCACCGCCGAGGTGAAACAGGGTGCGCAGGCGCAAACCCCAGCGGCTGTTCCAAAGGGCGGCAAGGTGTTCGCCCTCGCGCAGGGTGTGCCAGGACCACTCTGCAGTCGGCCAGATGCCCCCGGCCTCCTCCCGACCAAGCTCCAGGTCGAGAACCGCGCCCGCGCTCCGTATCGACGACCCCGTGTCCTGGCTGGCCGGGGTCCGTGGGTCGGCCCCCTGATTCGGCGGCAGCGCCTGCCGACCGACCTCGAAGAACGCTTGCTGACTGCCCGAGCCTTCCGTCAGAACTTTTAGAAAATCCGTACAGACCGGAGTTTCCTGAAGGCAGTTTTTGAAGTGCAGCAGCCGATCATGCGCCGCAGTGGCCAGAGTCGCGGGGGCACCGGGGGATGACTCGGCGGCTGGCGCCTGTCCCGCGGGTAGGAGGCTCGAGACGGTGATGGCGGAGAGGCCCAGGCTGCCAAGGACAAGCAGGGAGAACGGGACACGGAATACCGGCATGGTTCTTCGTCGTCTTGGGGCTGGCCTTGTATACCACCAAACACCTCGGAAGAAAAACCGGCACGCGCCGACCCGTGACAATCGGGTATTCAGTTGCGTACGCCGACCCCGCGGTTGAGCAGGGTCAGCGCAAACAGGTAAAGCCCCAGGATGAAGCCGATGATGATGGCATACGACACCGTCAGTGACAGGTCGGAGGTGCCGAGCAGCCCATAGCGAAAGGCATCCACCATGTACAGAATCGGATTCAGTTGCGACACGGCCTGCCAGAAATCCGGAAGCAGAGACACCGAATAGAAGACACCGCCGAGATAGGTCAGGGGTGTCAGCACGAAGGTGGGGACGATGGAGATGTCGTCGAAGTTGCGCGCGAACACCCCGTTGATCAGACCCGCGAGGGCGAATACGACCGAGGTCATCACCACCACGGACACCGTGACCGTGAGGCTGTGCAGGCTGAACGGGCTGAAAAAGAGCGAGACCAGTGTCACGCCGACTCCGACCGCGAGACCCCTGGCAATGCCGCCGCCAACGAAACCGAGAATGATCAGGCTGTTGGGAACCGGCGACACCAGCAGTTCCTCGATATGACGCTGGAACTTCGAACTGAAGAACGAGGACACCACGTTGGAGTAGCTGTTGGTGATCACCGCCAGCATGATCAGACCGGGCACGATGAAGTCCATGTACCGGATACCGTCCATCTCGCCGATGCGGGAACCGATCAGGCCGCCGAAGATGATGAAATAAAGTGCCATGGTGATCATCGGTGGCAGCACGGTCTGTACCCAGATGCGAGCGAAGCGAAGCACCTCCTTGGTGACGATGGTGCGCAGGGCGGTCCAGTTCTCATGCAGGTGCAGCGCCCTCATGACGCGCTCCGGATGCCGCGATCCGCGGACTGCCCGGCCTGGGTCATGCGGATGAAGAGTTCTTCGAGGCGATTGGTCTTGTTGCGCATGCTCTGGACGTGTATCCCGGCCCCGTCCAGGAGCTGGAACAGGGCATTCAGGTCTTCGCCCCGGTTGATGTCCGCCTCCAGCGTCAGTTCATCAATGCGCCGCAGCCGGAT
Organism: Thioalkalivibrio sp.; assembly: GCA_018224485.1. Classification (GTDB taxonomy): domain Bacteria; phylum Pseudomonadota; class Gammaproteobacteria; order Ectothiorhodospirales; family Ectothiorhodospiraceae; genus Thioalkalivibrio. Next base: position 3,180 of record JAGTVE010000288.1, read on the forward strand.
ACTGTCGTGGGCGGGAAGCTGCTGCGCCGCCGTCCGCAACTCCAGCACGACGGTTTCGGTGTCGAGCTTCGCGAGCAGGCGCCGCATGGTCGTGTTCTCGACGATGTGGCCATGATCGATGATCGCGATATTCCGGCACAGGCGTTCGGCCTCCTCCAGGTAGTGCGTGGTGAGGATGATGCTGCGCCCGTCACAGTTAATGTCCTGCAGAAATTCCCACATGGAACGCCGCAGTTCGATGTCGACGCCGGCGGTGGGCTCGTCGAGAATCAGCAACCGTGGTTCGTGCACGAGGGCACGCGCGATCATCAGCCGGCGCTTCATGCCACCCGACAGAGTGCGCGCCATGTCTTTGCGCTTGTCCCACAGCCCGAGGTCGCCGAGGTAGTGTCGTGCGCGTTTCCAGGCCTCCCGGCGCGGGATCCCGTAGTAGCCGGCCTGGTTCACCACTACCTCTGCCACGGGTTCGAAGTTGTTGAAGTTGAATTCCTGCGGGACCAGCCCGATGTTCCGCTTCACCTCCTGCACCTCACGGTCGAGGTCGTGGCCGAAGACCTTTACCTTGCCCGAGGTCTTGCTGATCAGCGAGGTCACGATCCCGATGGTGGTGGACTTTCCCGCACCATTTGGCCCGAGCAGTGCGAAGAAGCTGCCCTCGGCCACCGTCAGGTCGATGCCCTTCAGGGCCTCGAACCCGTTGCGGTAGCTCTTGCGCAGGGCGCGGATCTCCAGGGCGGCGTTGCTCATAGGGGTCCTTGATCCTGTTGTGGCTTGGTTCGCGCAGGGGTCGTGACGGTATCATGACAGTGCCGTGCGAGCGTGAAGATGACGCACAAATGACCCCGTACAATCCCGACCGTTCAGGAGTTCCCGTGGAATCCCATTTCGTCGCTTCGACCGATGCCGCCACAGCCCTGGTGCCGGTGACCACCGAGTCCCTTTCGGACGTCCTGTCCACCCGGCCGGAGCGATGGCGCAACTGGGCGGAGCAGCGCGGCTTCAAGGGGCGGGACGGTACGCTGCTGCGGGTTCCGTCCCCCGAGGGACGAAGCGAGGGCGTACTCGTGGGCTACAACGCCGCGCAACCCGTCTGGATGCTGGCGCAGGCCGCGCAGCGGCTCGAGGCCGGGGTCTACCGCCTCGACGAGGGACGGCTGGACGCCGAGGCCAGACTCGCGGCGGCGGTGGGCTGGGGCCTCGGTTGCTACCGCTACGAACGCTACCGCAATGCCGAACGGGAGCTTCCCCGCCTGGTATGGCCCGACGGCGTGGATGCCCGTCGAGTGGAGGCGATGGTCGCGGCCCATGCGCTGGTACGCGACCTGATCAACACGCCGGCGCGGGACCTGATGCCCAAGGACCTGGCCGGGGCCGCGGCCGAGATTGCCGCCGGGTTCGGCGCGGAAATCGAGACGGTGGAGGAGGGTGGAGCGATCGCCGAAGGCTATCCCTGCATCCATGCGGTGGGCTCTGCGAGCGAGCATCAGCCGAGGGTAATCGAACTGGGCTGGGGCGAGCCCGGGCAGCCGCACGTGGTATTGGTCGGCAAGGGAGTGTGCTTCGACTCCGGGGGGCTCAACCTGAAGCCGGGAAACGGCATGCGCCTGATGAAGAAGGACATGGGCGGAGCGGCGATCGCCCTTGGGCTGGGCCGGCTGATCATGGATCTGGGTCTGCCGCTGCGGTTGACCCTGCTGTTGGGTGCGGTGGAGAACGCGGTGGGGTCGCGCTCCTTCCGTCCGGGAGATGTATTGACCGCGCGCAACGGCGAGACCGTGGAGGTCGACAACACCGATGCGGAGGGCCGCCTGCTGCTGGCTGATCTCCTCGTGCGGGCGGGCGAGATCGACCCCGATCTGGTGATCGATTTCGCGACCCTGACCGGGGCCGCGCGGGTGGCGGTGGGGACCGAGATCTCGGCCTTCTTCAGCACGGACCCCGACCTTGCCCGGGGGTTGAGCGGTCCGGCGGAGGCGTGGGATGACCCGGTGTGGGAACTGCCGCTGCACGAGGGCTATCGGCATATGCTGAAGAGCGACATCGCGGACACGGTCAACAGCAGTTCGGGCGGCTTCGCGGGGGCGATCACTGCGGCGCTGTTTCTGAAGGACTTCGCGCCGCGGGACGTGCCGTGGCTACACTTCGACGTGATGGCATGGAACACCCGCAACCGCCCCGGCCGGCCCAAGGGCGGCGAGGCCATGGGTCTGCGCGCGGTCCTCGGCCTCCTCGAGGCCCGCTTCGCCTCAAGCTAAGCAACCCAGCCCCGTGGGAGGGCAACCCCCTGGGCGAGCCATTCCCCAAGCGCCGAGTCGAGGAGAGGGCCGCCTCCCACAGGGGGGCCGTGGGAGCGGCTTCCAGCCGCGATGCGGCGTTGCGTTACGTGCCTGGGGCCATCGCGGCCGGAGGCCGCTCCTACAGGGGCTGCGGCGGCCCTGTGGGGGCATACCTCCCACAGGGGGGGCGTGGGAGCGGCTTCCAGCCGCGATGCGGCGTTGCTTTGAGTGCCTGGGGCCATCGCGGCCGGAGGCCGCTCCTACAGGGGCCGGGGTGGGCCATTATGCGGACCTTGGGAGTGTCAGCTCACTCCGAGGTCCATGCGCGCGCGGATCACCTTGCGCAGGGCGATCAGGTAGGCGGCAGTGCGGTAGTCCATTGGCACATCGTTGCTCTCCACC
>JAGTVE010000289.1 GCA_018224485.1 Thioalkalivibrio sp.
AATCGCGGCCAGAGGCCGCTCCCACAAAACCCCCGACCCCCAAACCGCAATCACCCCGTAGGAGCGGCTTCCAGCCGCGATCCCTCAAACCCCCAATCGCGGCCAGAGGCCGCTCCCACCAAACCCCCGATCCCCCAAACCCCAATCACCCCGTAGGAGCGGCTTCCAGCCGCGATCCCCGCATTCACCCATCTCCTCCCGCGCGGTAGCATAGCGCGCATGGAATGGATCGACATCTGCGTGAACCTCACCCACGAGGGCTTCAGGCGGGACCGCGATGCGGTGGTGGAACGGGCCGCCGAAGCCGGCGTGCGCTGGATGCTGGTGACGGGGTCCGACGAGACCGAGAGCCGTCGCTGCGTGGACCTCGCTGAACAGTACCCGCACTGCATGCGCGCGACGCTGGGCGTGCATCCGCACCACGCCAGTCACTGGCGGGACCAGACGGCCTACCTCTTTGCCGAGCAGGCCGGTCATCCGCTGGTGGCGGCGATGGGCGAGATGGGCCTCGACTACTACCGCAATCACTCCACGCCGACCGCACAGCGCTGCGCCTTCGAGGCCCAGTTGGAGCTGGCGGCGGACCTCGGCAAGCCCGTCTTCCTACACGAGCGGGAGGCGAGCGGCGACTTCGCGGACATCCTGCAGCGCTACCGAGACCGGCTGCCGGCGGCGGTCGTGCACTGCTTCACCAGTGACGGCGCAGCCCTGGACCGCTACCTCGAGATGGACTGTCACATCGGCGTCACGGGCTGGGTCTGCGACGAACGCCGCGGAAAGGAGCTGCAGGACCTGGTTCCGCGCATTCCCGAGGGACGCCTGATGCTGGAGACGGATGCCCCCTACCTGCTGCCCCGGACGCTGCCCAAGGGCCTGCCTCATGGCCGCCGCAACGAACCGGCCTTCCTGCCGCACATCGGCGAGTACGTCGCGGGACTCAGGGACGTTCCGGCGGAGGAGCTCGCGCGGCAGACCAGTGACACCGCCCGCGCGTTCTACGGATTGCCCTGATCCGCACGACCGTCGTTGCGGATTACCGCGTTTCCGCACAGGGGGCGTCCGTCCGCAAGGCGCCGTGGCCCCTGGTGGGCACACCTTGTTTTGCCCACCCTACGGCCCCGGCGGCACGGCCACTGCGCGCTACCGTAGGGTGGGCCAAGCGCAGCGGGCCCACCTCTCTGGCCCGAGCGCAAAAGGACAGCCCCGCGTGCGTTCATTCGACAGGAAACAGGCCCTTCTGGCATAACCTGTAAATAAAACCTCGGACACCAACAGCCATGACCCAGCAAGAACAAATCACCGAAAAACTGGAGCAGCACTTCGAGCCCGTGCATCTGGAGGTGGTGAACGAGAGCCACATGCACAACGTTCCCCCGGGGTCCGAGTCGCACTTCAAGGTCACGCTCGTCAGCGAGGCCTTTGCCGGCCAGAAGCTGGTGGCGAGACACCGGATGGTCAACCGCATCCTTGCCGACGAGCTGGCCGGGGGCGTGCACGCGCTGGCCCTGCACACGCTGGATCCGGAGCAGTGGTTCGAACGCGCCGGGCGGGTCCCGGATTCACCGCCCTGTCACGGTGGGGAGAAGTCCTGAACCGTTGAAGACGGCAACGAATCCTGACGCCGGCGCACCAACAGGCGGATCGGCGCGCCACTGGAATGCGGCCGCGGCGTCGGGCCACGGCTTCATCAACCTGCTGGCGAGCCTGGAGCGCGGTCTCGGCTGTGAGGGCCCGCTGAATCCCGAAGCGCCCCTGTCGGGCCTCGCGCCGGAGACGCTCGCGGGTCACCAGCATGTGCTGTTCTGGCTGATCGATGGCTTCGCGCTCGATTACCTGTCCCATACACCGGTGCTGCGCGGAGACCTCTTCCAGCAGCTCGAGGCCGTGTTTCCGAGCACAACGGCCAGCGCGATCACCAGCGTCTTCACCGGTGTGAGCCCGGCACAGCACGGTCTGCTCGGCTGGCGCACCTATCTTCCGCGGCCACGGAGCACGCTCACCGTCCTGCCGGCGCGGGAGGCCGACTGCAGCGGGAATTCCGCGGACCTTAGCACCACCGAACTCGAGCAGCGGATCCGGCCGCCGTTGCTGCTCGACCGGCTGCCGCGCGCAACCACGGTGATCTCCCCGGCCGCCATCGCCCATTCCTCCTACAACCGACTGATGACTGGCTCGGCGCGGGTGCTGGGATTCCGGCAATTGGAAGAGTTGCCGGCCTTGCTCGGCACGCACGTGCGGAGCAGCAGCGAAGGCCCTCACTACACCTATCTGTACTGGTCGCACCTCGACCACCTCGGCCACGAGCACGGGCCGGACAGCATGGAGGTCCGCGACCATCTCGCCGAGATCGACGCTGCCTACGCGGCGATCATCGAGCAACTGCAGGGCACCGGCGCGCTCTTTCTCACCAGCACCGATCACGGGATGCGCACGGTCTCCCGGCGCCTGAACATTCGCGACGCCCCGGCGGTGAGCGACTGCCTGTGCCATCCGCTGACCGGGGAGCCCCGTGCCGCGATCGCCCACGTGAAGCCGGACCGGCACCGGCAGTTCCACCACGCGATGATCGAGGCCTTCGGCTCGAGTGTCGAGGTGGTCTCGATGCACGAGTGGCTGTCCGGCAGGGCCTTCGGTTGCGGCCGGCCGCATCCGGAGCTGCAGGCCCGCGCCGGCGACTACCTGCTGTTCCCGGATGCCGACAGCTTCCTCGTCGATCCAGTGGGGGACGACACGGGGCCCGACTTTCGCGGTGCGCATGGCGGCCTGACTCGCGAGGAACGTGAAATCCCGCTGTTCCGACATGACCTCGCTTCTGGTCGGCAGACCGGGGACCCGTCAACGTAAAGGCGGCGCTGAACTCCCCCCTCTCCCGCTTGCGGGAGAGGGGCCGGGGGTGAGGGCCGGGGGGCCGGCGTTGCGCCCCCACCCCAGCCGTTACTCCGGGCATCCTGCCCTCCGCCCTTCGGGCCCGCCTTCGGCGGTTCGAAATCCGCTCCCCGCGGATTTGTCCCCGTAAGCGGGGGAGGGAGATCTTCACCGTCCCGGGCAGCGCCTACCGCCCCCCCACCGGGAATGCGCAGCCAGGTCCCGACTCGGGGTAAAATGGCGGCTGCAATTGATACGTAGCGAGGTCCGCGATGAGCGACATCACCGAAGAAACCTACAACAACGCGGCGCAGAAACTCATCGACCTCGCCAACACGCTCTCCTCCGACGGACATTCCCCGGACGTGCACGAGGTCGCCGACGGTCTGCTGGCGGGCGCGATCCACTTCTGGCTCTACAGCCGCCAGCCCTGCGGGGACGTCTTCTGCGAGTCCTGCGCGCCGTTCAGCGATCCGGAGAGCCGGCTCGCGGTACTGCGCGAACTGGTCGACGAGCTGGGACGCGACAGCGAGTACTTCCACTCCGCCACGGACACCCCGGCCGGCCACGCCTGAGCGCAGCCGGCGCGGCTTCACCGGTCAGATGCCTCGAACAGGTGATCCAGCCCCTCGCGCTGCAGCTTTCGTTCCGCGAGGCGCACGGCGCGTTTGAGCGCCTGTTCCGGGGGTTCACCCGAGATCAGCGCGTGGATCAGGCCGGCATTGAAGGTGTCCCCGGCGCCAAGGCTATCGCGCACCTGCAGCCCCGCCTGGGGCGCGCAGTGGGCTTGCCGACCGTGCTGCGCGATCCAGGCACCGCGGTCTCCCCAGGTCAGCGTCTGTACCGCTCCCGGCCGCGCGCGCGCCGCGTCGGCAATGAAGGCCTCCGGCTCCGGCAGCCCGTGCGCCTGTGCCCAGCCGCGCGAGAACATCAGCACGTCGGCCAGGCGCACGCTGCTCTCGATCCCCTCCCGCGGCTTCTCGAGCTCGAGCGACACCGGCTGATCCACCGCCGCCCGCCGCACGGCCCGCAGCATTTCCGGGAGCTGGTCCGGGTTCCTGCCCTCGAAATGGAACCAGTCGTAGCCTGCGAGGCCCTCCTCACGGAAG
>JAGTVE010000290.1 GCA_018224485.1 Thioalkalivibrio sp.
CGCGCGGTCTGGTACGCGGCCTCGAGGTCGAACAGATCGATATCGGAGACCTGGCCCAGTTCGTTCCGGTCCCGGGCCCGGTCCAGGCTGACGAAGGCCGAGGCCATGGCCTCGTTGTCACGGGCAAAGGCGAGATCGGACAGGAGTACGTCGAAATAACGCCGCATCACCTCCAGCCGGTGATGTGCCCAGGCAAGTTCCTCCTCGGCGCGCGCGATCTCGGCCTCGCGCTCGCTGGCCGCCACAAGGCTGCTGGTGTGTCCGAAATCGTTCAGGAGCTTGCGCGCCACCAGCAATGCCCGGGAGTCGTTGCTGCTGTCGTCCGGCGGGTTGTCGTTCGGGTCGATCCAGCGCGGATTCAGGATTGCATCGACGGTGATGTCATCCGTCGCGCGCTCGGCCTCCAGCCCCTGCTCCGCCTGCTCGCGCAAGGCACGCGCATGCCCGAGGGAGGGGTGGTCGGCGTCGATCGCGGCCAGCGCGGCCTCGAGCCGTAGCGGCTGCGGCAGGGGCGCCGGCTTGGCCTCTGCGAAGGACTGCGCGGGCAGGAGTGCCGCAACCAGTCCGGCCAGTGTCAGCAGGAGGCGGACACCGCTGTGCATGGCGCCTCCTACCGCGTTGCGCGCTTGAAGCGCGTGAAGTTCATCTGCTGGTAGTGGCCGTCCGCGACGAATTCGCCTAGCTGCAGGAATTCCTGCGCGTCACGGGTGGCACCGGTAAAGCGCACCGTCGGCTCGCCCTCGAGATCGAAGAACTGGAACACCGGTGTGGCGCGCACGCGGAATTCGCGAAAGGCGAAGTCGGACTGGCTCAGGCTGTTCCCCTGGAAGTCGGTGATCTCGACGTCACCCTCCACGTCGACGCTGAAGATCGCGAAGTGTTCGCGATAGAAGTCCTGGACCCCGGGCTGGTTCAGGACCTGCTGCTTCATCCGGTGACAGAATGGGCACTCGTCCATTTCGAAGAAGATCAGGATCCCCTGCTTGCCGTCGGCGCGGGCGTCCTCCAGCTCCTCCTGGAAGTCGCCGAAGGTCGGGTGGAAGAAGTGGGTGTAGGGATCGCGCGGGTCGGCGGCCGCCTGCAGCGCCGGCGTAACCGGCAGCAGGAGGAAGGGCGTGGCGACCAGCGCCAGCAGGATGCGGGTGAGCGTCTTCAGCATTTGGGGCTCCACGGTCCGTAGACATCTGCAGCTTCCGGAAAGACGCGCCAGCCGACCGAAAATTCCAGGTTCCGTGTGATGATCGCTGCCCCGGCAAGGTCGGCGCCGACGTATCCGGACACTCGACAGCGACCGGCCTGCGATGTTGCAATAGGGTGCCCGCGACGGAGTCTACGATGCGTCACCCCCTGTTCCCGATCTTCCTGTTTCTCGGCGCAGTCCTGCTCGAGATCTTCGGATTCGCGTGGGTCGGTGGTGCAGTTGGCGCGTTGACCACCGTTGTGCTGGTCGTGGTCACCGCAGCGGTGGGTCTGCTGATCTTCCGAATCCAGGGCTTTGCGCACTGGCGGCGCATGCAGGAGCTGCTGGCGAGGGGCGAACTCCCCGCGCGGGATCTCCTAGAGGCCTGGCTGCTGGTTGTTGCGGCGGTGCTGCTCCTGGTTCCCGGATTCTTCTCCGACGCCATCGGCTTCGCGCTGCTGGTGCCCCCGCTGCGCGCCTCCGCCGCCTCCGGACTGCTGCGGCGTCGGACGGTGTGGACATCGGCGACACGTCAGTCGGCCTCCCAGGACACGGAGACGATCGAGGGCGAGTTCCGCAAGCGCGATCACGATCACCTGACCGACCGACACGACCGGTGACCCTCCGCCCGCTTCGCGGGCTCCCTTTCTACGCTGGCTGACGTCGGGGCCGTCGCGCCCCCCTTGACACCCGGCTTTTCGCTCCTATCATTAGCACTCGTTCGGGTCGGCTGCTAACAATGCCGCCGCCGAATCCCCCAACAACATTTTGAACCAGAACATCTGAGAGGAGTTCGTCCATGAATCTGCGGCCCCTGCACGATCGCGTGATCGTGAAGCGTACGGAAGAAGAACGCACCACCCCCGGCGGGATCGTGATCCCGGACTCCGCCGCGGAAAAGCCGATCCGCGGTGAAGTCGTCGCCGTTGGCAAAGGCAAGATCCTCGAGAATGGCGACGTGCGCGCGCTGGACGTGAAGGAGGGCGACAAGGTGCTCTTCGGCAAGTACTCCGGCACCGAAGTCAAGGTCGGTGGCGAGGACGTCCTCGTGATGCGCGAAGACGACATCATGGCGGTGATCGAGGGCTGATGCCCCCCCGTCCGGTCCCCAGTCAACAGGTTCAGGAGAGAATTCAGAAATGAGTGCAAAAGAAGTCCGTTTCGGTAACGATGCACGGGCCCGCATGGTCCGCGGCATCAATGTCCTCGCCAACGCGGTCAAGGTGACCCTCGGCCCGAAGGGCCGCAACGTCGTGCTGGACAAGGCCTTCGGGGCCCCGACCGTCACCAAGGACGGCGTGTCCGTCGCGAAGGAGATCGAGCTCGAGGACAAGTTCGAGAACATGGGTGCCCAGATGGTGAAGGAGGTCTCCTCCCACACCTCCGACGTGGCAGGGGACGGTACCACCACCGCGACCGTACTGGCCCAGAGCATCGTGCTCGAGGGCATGAAATCAGTGACCGCGGGCATGAACCCGATGGATCTGAAGCGTGGTGTGGACAAGGCCGTGATCGCGGCAGTGGAGGAGCTGAAGAAGCTCTCGAAGCCCTGCAACGACAGCAAGGCGATCGCCCAGGTCGGCACCATCTCCGCAAACGCCGATGAATCGATCGGCGAGATCATCGCCGATGCGATGGGGAAGGTCGGGAAGGAGGGCGTGATCACGGTCGAGGAGGGCTCCTCGCTCGAGAACGCACTCGAGGTGGTCGAGGGCATGCAGTTCGACCGCGGTTACCTGTCCCCCTACTTCATCAACAACCAGCAGAGCATGAGCGCCGAACTCGACGACTGCTTCGTGCTGCTCTATGACAAGAAGATCTCCAACATCCGCGACCTGCTGCCCGTGCTCGAGGGCGTGGCGAAGACGAGCAAGCCGCTGCTGATCGTCGCCGAAGACATCGAGGGCGAGGCGCTGGCCACGCTGGTGGTGAACACCATGCGCGGCATCGTGAAGGTCGCGGCGGTGAAGGCCCCTGGCTTTGGCGATCGCCGCAAGGCCATGCTGCAGGACATCGCAGTACTTACCGGTGGCCAGGTGATCTCGGAAGAGGTCGGACTGTCACTGGAGAAGGCCAGTATCGAGGACCTGGGCCGCGCCAAGAAGGTGCAGGTGACGAAGGAGAACACCACCATCATCGACGGCGCCGGCAACCCCGGCGACATCAAGGCGCGGGTCGACCAGGTCCGGGCCCAGATCGAGGAGGCCACCTCCGACTACGACAAGGAGAAGCTCCAGGAGCGCGTCGCGAAGCTTGCCGGGGGCGTGGCCGTGATCAAGGTCGGTGCCGCCACCGAGGTGGAGATGAAGGAGAAGAAGGCCCGCGTGGAAGATGCGCTGCACGCGACCCGAGCCGCGGTCGAGGAAGGCGTAGTGCCGGGTGGCGGTGTCGCGCTGCTGCGGTCCCTCGAGGCGATCCGCGAACTGAAGGGCTCCAACCACGACCAGGACATCGGCATGACGATCGCACGCCGGGCGATGGAAGAGCCGCTGCGCCAGATTGTGGCGAACTGCGGCGAAGAGCCCTCCGTGGTGCTGAACAAGATCCGGGAAGGCGACGGCAACTACGGATACAACGCGAGCACTGGCGAGTATGGCGACATGATTGAGATGGGTATCCTGGATCCCACCAAGGTGACCCGCACCGCGCTGCAGAATGCGGCCTCGATCGCCGGCCTCATCATCACCACCGAGGCGATGGTTGCCGAGCTGCCGAAGAAGGATGACAAGGGCGGCGCGCCTGGCATGGATGAAATGGGCGGCATGGGTGGCATGGGCGGCATGGGCATGATGTAAGGCCGGCCTGTCCGTCGAAGTGACCGGAAAGACCCCGCTTGGCGGGGTCTTTTCGTTCGGGGGAATACCGTGGCCGGGACGGCGAGGTCCCGTACTGCCAAGCCCTCTGTCGCGAAAAAGTCACACACGTTGCCTTATGGACACATTTTTTTGCCTTCAGGGGTGCAAAACCGTTACGCTTGTGCCAATATCAAGATGTTGCGGGAAGTCTGTGCGAATCGGGTTTCGCGGCCCGTGGAAGACAAAAGGTTTTAGAAATCATCATTCCGGATAAACCGGATTCACTGTGAGGAGACCGAAAACATGCATAGCAATAAGCTCAAGCATTTCCTGGCGCTGTCCGTCGCCGGCCTGGCCATGGGTGGCATGGCTGCCCTGAGTGCCCAACCGGCCGCAAACCCGGTCGACTCCACCGGTCAAGTCGTTGTGGACGGCTCGGGCGACTGTGTGCGCACCACCCAGTGGTCGCCCGAGGGCGTCACGGACGAATCCTGCGAGGGTTACATCCAGCCTGTTGCAGAACCGGCCCCGGCGCCCGCCCCGCCGCCGCCGGCCCCGGCTCCCGAGTTCACCACCACGACCCTGAGCGCCGAGACCCTCTTCGACTTCGACAGCGCGACGCTGCGTTCGGAAGGACGCGATACGCTGAGCGCGCTGGGCGAGAGCCTGACCGCCGCGGACGTCACCTACACCTCCGTGCTGGTTGAGGGTCATACCTGCAACATCGGCCCCGCCGAATACAACCAGACCCTGTCCGAGCGCCGTGCCCAGAGCGTGGTTGACTACCTGGTGAGTGAGGGTGTGCGTCCCGACGCGATCCGCATGGTCGGGTATGGTGAGGAACGTCCCACCGCCGACAACTCGACCCGCGAGGGCCGCCAGCAGAACCGCCGCGTGGAAGTCACCACCGACGTTCGCGAGCGCGTCCGTTAATCTAGACCGGTGCGCGTATCGACCGGCCGCGAGGCCGGTCGAAGCGAAAGGGCCCCGCTTGCGGGGCCCTTCTTGTTTCTGGCGACCACCGAGCCTACGCCGGCGGCCAGTTGCTGCATGTGCCCCCGGCCATCGCGGCCGAAGGCCGCTCCCACACCGAATCGGCGCCAGGGCCCGCCTCCTGCCGGTGGGGGCGTGGGAGCGGCTTCCAGCCGGTGGGGGCGTGGGAGCGGCTTCCAGCCGCGATGCGGCGTTGCCTTGAGTGCCCCGGGCCATCGCGGCCGAAGGCCGCTCCCACGAAGGGTCGGCGCCAGGGCCCGCCTCCCACAATGCCCGAGGCTGGCCTTTGCTAGAATCATAGGAGTCAGAGGTCGTCAGGGTCCCCCGTGATGCATACCGAAAACATCCTCGGTCAGTCCCCGGAACTGGAGACGGTAC
>JAGTVE010000291.1 GCA_018224485.1 Thioalkalivibrio sp.
ATGCAGGTCCCCTCCGCGATCACGATCATGCCGCCGGAGCCGAGCGACGAGCCGGCCGCGCGCAGCACCTCGTGATCCAACGTCATGCCCTCGACCTCGCCAGGGGTCAGCACCTTCGCATCCCTGCTGGTCATCACCTGTGACGAGATACCGCCGGGAATCACCGCCTTCAGGGACCTGTTGCCGAGTACCCCGCCGCAATCCTCGTGCAGGAACTTCGCCCAAGGGTAACCCAGTTCGATCTCGTAAACACCGGGACGGGTGATGTGCCCGGACACGGAGATCAGCCGCGTACCCGGGCTCTTCTCGGTTCCGATCTCCCGGAAGGCCTGCGCCCCGTTGCGAATGATCCACGCCACGCTGGCGATGGTCTCGACGTTGTTCACGACCGTCGGTGCCTGGTACAGGCCGCGCACGGTCATCCGGGGCGGCCGATTGCGGGGCCAGGCTCGGGTCCCCTCGATCGACCCCAGCAGCGACGAGGCCTCGCCGCACACGTAGGCGCCGGCGCCGCGAAACACGAAGAGATCGCAGGAGAAGCCGCTGCCAAGAATGTTCTCGCCGAAGAGGCCCTCCGCGTAGGCCTCCTCCACCGCCGCGTCGAGCCGCCGCCAGGGCCGGTCGTATTCGCCGCGGATGTACACGAAGGCGTGACGAACGCCGAGCGCATAGCTGCTGAGCAGCATCGACTCCAGCAGCGCGTGCGGGTCATGCTCGAGTACCCAGCGATCCTTGAAGGTGCCCGGCTCCCCCTCGTCCGCGTTCGCGATCAGGTAATGCGGCTGGCCGTCGTGCGGATCGATTCCCTGCCACTTGCGTCCGGCCGGGAAGGCCGCGCCGCCACGACCCTGAATGCCCGAGTCGACGATCTCCTGGGTCACCTCCTCGGGCTGCATCGTCTCCAGCGCCCTGGACAGGGCCTCGTAGCCGCCACGCGTGCGATAGGCCGCCAGCGTATGCGAGTCCGCCGTGATCTCGAAGCCCGTCAGCACCTTGCGGCCGTTCATCTCAGTCCAGCCTCTCGAGCAGCGCGTCCAGATCCGCAGGGTCCAGGTCCTCGTGGTAGGCCTCGTTCACCATCACCACCGGAGCGGTGCCGCAGGAGCCCAGACACTCGACGGTCGACAGCGTGAAGCGGCGGTCCGGCGTGGTCTCGCCGGGCTGGATGCCGAGCCTTCCGCTCAGATGATCGAGCAGGCGCTCGGCGCCGCGCATGGAGCAGGACACGTTGCGGCACACCTGCAGGTGCCAGCGGCCGATCGGCTCGCGACGCAGCATGCCGTAGAAGGACAGCACCTCCTCGACCTGGATGCGCGGGACACCGAGATACTCGACCAGGCCCTCGATGTCACCGTCGGCGATATAACCTCGATCTTCCTGTATGCGCCTGAGACAGGGCAGCAGCAGCGTCGCATCGTGACCGGGCGGCAGCCGCGTCTTCAGGCGCTCGAACTCGGGAATCAGGTGCTTCACCGGTCGCACTCCCCGCCGATCATGTTCATGGTGCCGAAGGTGGACACCACGTCGGCGAGCTGGTAGCCCTCCAGCAGCTTGTGCAGCCCGCCCATGTGCACGAAGCTTGGCGCGCGCACGTGCACCCGGTATGGGGTGCCGGTACCGTCGCTCACGAGATAGAAGCCGAGTTCGCCGTTTGCCGCCTCGTGCGCCAGGTAGACCTCACCCGCGGGGACCTGCGGACCGTCGATCACCAGCTTGAAGTGGTTGATCAGCGACTCGATCTCCGTGTACACCCGGTCCTTCTCGGGAAGGGTGCAGCGGCGGTCATCGACGTTGATCGGCCCCTTCGGAAGCATCTGCATCAGCTGCCGGATCATGTGCACGGACTCATCCATTTCACGCATCCGGACGTAGTACCGGTCGTAGTTGTCACCGTTGATGCCGACCGGCACGTCGAAATCAAGCTCGGAATAGGCGAGATACGGCGTATCCCGGCGCAGATCGCGGGCGGCCCCGGTAGAGCGCAGGATCGGGCCGGTGAAGCCCCAGTGGACCGCCTGCTCGCTCGAGATCACCCCGACGTCGCGGGTGCGGTCGATGAAGATGCGGTTGCGGTCCATCAGCCCGTGGATGCGGCCGGCGTATTCCTCGTATTCGTCGAGGATCTCCTCCAGCCGCTCCAGCCACCCCTCCGGCAGGTCGTGGGCGAGACCGCCGATCCGCCCGTAGCTGTAGGTGACCCGCGCGCCGGTCAGGTCCGCGATGTGCTCGTAGATCCAGTCGCGGATGGTCATCAGGTACAGGAAGGCGGTCATCGCGCCCAGCTCCATCACCGACGCGGCGATGCAGGTCATGTGATCGGCGACGCGCGAATACTCGGAGAGCAGCGTGCGCAGATAGCGGGTGCGCGGGGTGATCTCGACGTCCATCAGCGTCTCGACGGCGTCGCAGTAGGCGAAGTTGTTGATCAGCGCCGAGCAGTAGTTCAGGCGGTCCACGAAGGGGATCAGCGTGTGCCAGGTGTGCGCCTCGCACTCCTTCTCGAAGCCCCGGTGCAGGTAGCCGCAGTGCACATCGGCCCGCACGACCTTCTCACCGCTGAGTTCGGCGATGATCTGCAGCGTGCCGTGGGTCGCCGGGTGCGACGGCCCGATGTTCACGATCACGCCGTCCTCGGTGGACGGGCGGTCGAAGGCCGGCC
>JAGTVE010000292.1 GCA_018224485.1 Thioalkalivibrio sp.
CGCGGGCGCCGGAACCAGCCAAGCTGCTCCAGCACCAGGCGGATCTCCGGCAACCGCAGCTCATCGGCCCGCCCCTGCATTTCCGCGACCGTTCCTGCAGGCACGGTGCCGGGGAAGGCCAAGGTCAGGTGCAGATGTTCAGTGGGCACCGGACGGCCATTCGCCGACATCCCGCGGGCAAGCGCAGAGAGTGAAGCCCGCAACCCCGCGTCCGGCCAGAGGGCGAAGAAGACGCGCTGCTGGGGAAGCATCGTCGTCATTGGAAATCTCCGGCTAACGGGCTATGCGCAAGGTCTGCGCGGGACCATGCCCGCCACGCCCCTGCGTTAAGATTGAAAGGTGGCCACGCAAGGACACGGACGTCACGGAAGATAAAGGGCACGCAAACTCCTTCTTCATCGCGGCCAAGCTCGCTGGCGTGCCCGCGATCGCGCTTGGCCTGGCGGTGATGACCGGGTTGCAGGGCGACTACCTGGCGGCGGCGGTGATGCTGGCGGCACTGCCGCCCGCAGCTTCCGCCTACATCCTCGCAACCCGCATGGACGGAGACGGCCCGCTGGTGGCCGCAACCGTCGGGAGGGCGACGTTGACCGCAGCCCTCACACTGCCGCTGTGCCTAATGGCGCTTGGCTTCTGACCACAGGCCCGGACCGAGCGCTTCAGCGCACTCGGAGCACCAGGAGGGAACCCTCTTTCTGCATGTCGACCCGACCCAGAAAGCTCATGCCCAGCAATGCGGTGGCCGGGCTCTCCCCGGGCAGCACCACCGCCTCGACGCGGTCGAGTACCAGCCCGCCCACCTGCACCCGGTCGAGCAGGATGCGCCGACCCGTGACGATTCCCGACGCCGTCTCCACCGCGACCTCCACACCGCCGGCCGGCCGCAGATTCAGGCGCTGGGCCTCGGCGTCGCTCAGCGTGATCAGCGTGGCCCCGGTATCGACCACGAAGGGGACGGTCTGCCCGCTGATCAGGCCACGGACAATATAGCCGCCCCGGGCATCCGGCGGGATCCGGAGTTCGGCGCCGGTGCGCTGGTAGGTACCCCCGAAACGGCCGCGCTCCAGCGTCAATTCCTGACGCTGCCCCCCGTATTCGACCAGGGCCGAATGGCTGGTCGCGCGAAGCAGACGCACCCCCTGCGGAGCCGTCTCGCCGTCGCGCAGCATGAACCGCTCGCCATCCACCGCGAATAGCGCCCGGCCCTCGAACAGACCCTGCACCCGAAGCTCCGCCGCACCCGCCACCGGCAACAGCAGGCACGACAGAAGGGGCAGGATCCATCTTGCACACCGCCTCGTCTGCATTGCAGAAACTCCCGAGGATTCAGCCAGTCCCCATGAACCCACAAACCGCGCGGTCACGCAAGGGCAATCGCGCTTGGTGCCCGCGTCGTACGGCGTGCTTGATCAGCCGCGGATTCCGGAAGCGCCGTGGGCGGTACCAGGGGTTGCCATTGCAGTTTCCCGTTCGTAACGCGGGTAACGGGACGCCACGATGCCCTTGGCGCTAGAGTATCTAGGTGCCAAGGCGTTACACCGATGGCGACTCCCGCCACAGCGATTCAGGAAGTCCGATGAACATCCTTTACGACGAGAGGCTCGACGGACCACTGCCCGGGGTTGATCCGGAGCTTGCGCTGGAGCGCCTGCGCGCGGCGCTGCCGGGCTTGACCCTGCTGCATCGCGACGAGGACCGAAGGCCGTTCGAGTGCGACGGGTTGTCCGCCTACCGCGTGATGCCGATGCTGGTCGCGCTGCCCGACACGATCGAGCAGGTCGAGGCGCTGCTGCGCACCTGTCACGAACTGGGGCTCCCGGTGGTGACTCGCGGCGCCGGTACCGGCCTTTCGGGGGGCGCGCTACCGCTGGAGCAGGGCGTGCTCCTGGTGATGTCGCGCTTCAACCGGATCCTCGAGATCGACCCGGATGCACGCATCGCGCGCGTGCAGCCGGGCGTGCGTAACCTCGCGATCTCCGAGGCCGCAGCGCCGCTCGGCCTGTACTTTGCCCCGGACCCCTCTTCGCAGATCGCCTGTTCCATCGGTGGCAATGTCGCCGAGAACGCGGGCGGGGTGCACTGCCTGAAGTACGGCCTCACCGTGCACAACGTGCAGGCGCTCGAGGTGATCACCATCGAGGGCGAGCGGATGACCCTCGGCTCGGAGGCCCTTGATGCCCCGGGATTCGACCTGCTGGCGCTGTTCAACGGATCGGAGGGCATGCTCGGCGTGATCACCGAGGTCACGGTGAAGCTGCTGCCGCGCCCGCAGAGCGCCAAGGTCATCATGGCAAGCTTCGACGACCTCGAGAACGCCGGCAAGGCCGTCGGCGACATCATCGCCGCGGGGATCGTGCCGGGCGGGCTGGAGATGATGGACAACCTCGCGATCCGCGCCGCCGAGGACTTCATGCACGCGGGCTACCCGGTCGAGGCCGCGGCGATCCTGCTCTGCGAGCTGGACGGCGTCGAGGCGGACGTCGCGGACGACTGCCGACGGGTGCGGGAGGTCCTTGCCACGGCCGGCGCCACC
>JAGTVE010000293.1 GCA_018224485.1 Thioalkalivibrio sp.
AGGTTTCACCGAGACCGGGTGCCAGGAAGTCCGGAACCGCAGCAACGCGGTGCACGAAAAAGGCGGCTTCTGGAGCGGCGGTGCGGGAGTCCGGCGGCGGAACCGCTTATCGACGCGTTTTCGGCCCCAAAAACGGCCGTTTAAGGGTCTGGAGTGACCGAAATACGGGAGTTTTATGATTGCAATCAGGGGCTTGTCTTGGTCCGACCCCGGCGGGTCTTGACATGGGGTGGGCTTGGCGTTTGGATGGAATGGTCCGGACGGGTGTTGCGGCTTGCCCGGCAGGGAGGCCAACGCCGGAGGAGGGATCGAGCCATGTCGGACGCACATCGCTTGACCGGATGCCGGAGCTGCCCGCAGACGGGCGGCCGGGACGCTGCTCCGCCTGCGGCCCAGAACTATCGGCTACCTGCGGAGCGAGGCTTTGGCCGTGACGAGCGCGGCCGCGTCACCCTGCTCTTCGGGAGTCTCTCCTCGGCGCACGACCGGCTGGTCAAGGCCACATTGCAGGGCCTCGGATACCACGCGGATCACCTGCCGATGCCGGGGCGGCGCGACTTCCAGAGCGGTCGCGAATACTGCAATCCCGGACAGTGCAATCCCGTGTACTTCGTCACCGGTGCGCTGATCCGCTATCTGGAACGGCTGCGCGACGAGGAAGGCCTGTCCACCGACCGCATCGTGTCGGACTACATCTTCGTGACCGCCGGTTCCTGCGGGCCCTGCCGCTTCGGCATGTACGAGGCGGAGCACCGGGTTGCGCTGCGCAAGGCGGGCTTCGAGGGCTTCCGGGTGATCACCTTCGACAAGAAGGGCGGCGGCGACGGCCACGATCCGGGCCGGGTCGGCGATGGCTTCGAGATGAACGTCAGGCTCTATCGCGCGCTCCTGAACGCCATGTTCATGGCCGATGTCCTCAATGCGATCAGCCATCAGATCCGGCCCTACGCAAGCGATCCGGACCAGGTCGATGCCGTGATCGACGCCTGCATCAGCGAGTGCGAAGACACCCTGCGGCGGCGCAGCTACGCGGTCGCGCCGGGACGGGTTGCCCGCTGGTTGCGTCCGCTGACGCCCTTCCGCTGCGAGGAGGACGTCGCGCAGCTGCTCGCACAAGCCCGCGAGCGGGACTACGTCGATGCCCTCGCCCGCTGCCGCCGGATCATCGAGCAGCGCCTGCAGGTCGATCGCAGCACGCCGAAGCCGCTGGTGAAGATCACCGGCGAGTTCTGGGCGCAGACCACCGAGGGCGACGGGAATTTCAACATGTTCCGGTTCCTGGAGGATGAGGGCGCCGAGGTGCGCATCGAGCCGCTCGCGGCCTGGATCGACTACATGCGGCACAGCCTGCACGCGCTCCTGAAGGATCGCCGGCTGATCACCTGCGACGCCGCCCGTGCGCGGGGCGGAGTCTGGATGCTCCCGTGGGCGGGGGCCTGGTCGCGGTACCTGTTCCAGGACGGCATGCTGCGGCTCGCCGGCGTGCTGATGCGGCGCGAGTACGACCGGATGCGCAGGGCCCTCGGCGAGACCACACCCGCCCTGTCCCAGCAGGGCGTGCTGCAGCGGCTCGGGCATCCCTTCTATCACTCCCGCATCACCGGCGGCGAGGGCTATCTGGAGATCGCGAAGAACCTGCATGCCTATCACCACGGCCAGGCCCACATGACGCTGTCGCTGAAGCCCTTCGGGTGCATGCCCTCGACGCAGTCCGATGGCGCACAGGCGGCGGTGCTCGGGCGCTACCCCGAGATGAACTTCCTGCCGGTCGAGACCTCCGGGGACGGCGAGGTCAATGCCTACTCGCGTGTGCAGATGGCCCTGACCCAGGCCAAGGACCAGTGCCGCCGCGAGTTCCGCCAGGCCTTGCAGGACACCCGGTGGACCCGGGAGACGCTGGCCGATTTCGTGAAGCGGCACCCGGAACTGCGCCAGCCGCTCCACCGCATCCGGGGGCGCCGGGGCATCGCCGGCACCGCGGCCAATCTCGCGTTTCACGCGGCCGCGTTGCGCGATCGCGAGGGCCGGGGCCTGGCCGCTGCATTCACCAGCATGCGACGGCCGGGGCCGCGCTGATGCCGGGCATCACGGACGGTTCGACGGAAACACCCCCGGCAGTCGCCGGACCGCTGGTGATCGGACTCGACGTCGGCTCCACCACCGTGAAGGCCGTGGTCACGCGGGGGGATGACGGCCGCCCGCTTTGGCAGGACTACCGGCGTCACGAGACCCGGCAGGCCGAGACCGTGCGGGACTTCCTCGACCGGATCCGGTCCGCCTTTCCGGATACCCCGCCCGAGGGTTTCCGGGTCTTCCTCACGGGCTCCGGGGGCGGGCCGCTCGTCCCGCTACTCGGCGGCCGCTTTGTGCAGGAGGTACACGCGGTCGCGCTGGCGGTGGAGACGCTGCATCCCGAGGTGAGGAGCGTGGTGGAGCTCGGGGGGCAGGATGCCAAGGTGATCCTGTTCCAGGACCTCGGCGAACGCGGGCGCAAGCGGACCGCCTCCATGAACGACAAGTGCGCCGGGGGCACCGGCGCGGTGATCGACAAGATCGCCGCCAAACTCGGCATCCAGGCCGAACGGGTCGGCGCGATCGAGTACGCCGGGCGCACCCGCCACCCGGTCGCCGGCAAGTGCGGGGTCTTCGCGGAGACGGACATCAACTCCCTGCAGAAACAGGGCGTGGACGTCGAGGACCTGATGGCCTCCCTGTTCGATGCGATCGTCCAGCAGAACCTCTCCGTGCTCACCCGCGGACACACCCTGCGCCCCCCGGTACTGTTGCTCGGGGGTCCGAACACCTTCCTCCGGGGCCTGCAGGAGTGCTGGCGCGAGAACCTCGAGATCCTGTGGCGGGAGCGCGGCATCCAGCCCGAGCCCCATGCGGACGGCGCGCCGGAACCGGTGCGGGTACCCCCGCATGCGCAGTACTTTGCCGCCCTGGGTGCGGCGGAATTCGGCCGCCGGGAACTCGCCGAGACCCCGGCGACCGGGCAATACCGGGGCCTCGCGCCGCTGGACGGCCATCTGAACCACCGCGGGGCTCCCGGACACAACGATCAGGCGCAGCCGGGCCCGGCAAGCGCCCCGCGGGAGCTGCAGGCCTTCCTGCACGAATACCGCACTCCGCCCTGGGAACCGCCTCCGATCGCGGCGGGGGGCCGGGTCCGCGCCTTCGTGGGCATCGATGCCGGCTCGACCTCCACCAAGGGCGTGCTGCTGAGCCCCGAGGGCGAGGTGCTGGCGAAGGCCTACCGCCTCTCCCAGGACAACCCGATCCGCGACGCGGTGGCCATCCTGAACGAGCTCGAGCACGCCGTCGTCGCTCGGGGCGGGCGGCTGGAGCTGCTGGGCGTCGGCACCACCGGTTACGCGAAGGACATCATCCGCGAGGTGCTGTGCGCGGACACCGCGGTGGTCGAGACCGTCGCCCACGCACACGCCTGCGAGCACTTCTACCCGGGCACCGACGTGATCGTGGATGTCGGCGGGCAGGACATCAAGCTGATGTTCCTGCACGGCGGGCGCGTCCGTGACTTCCGCCTGAACACCCAGTGCTCCGCGGGCAACGGCTATTTCCTGCAGGCGACCGCGGCCTCCTTCGGGGTGGACCTCGCGGATTACGCCGAAACCGCCCTCGGCGCGGAACGGATGCCCGACTTCAACCACGGCTGCGCGGTCTTCCTGCAGTCGGACATCGTCGACTTCCAGCGTCGCGGCTGGCGCCACGGCGAGATCCTCGCGGGCCTGGCGGCGGTGCTGCCGAAGAACATCTGGCTGTACGTCGCGCAGATTCCGAACCCCGCCGAACTGGGCAGCCGCTTCGTGCTCCAGGGTGGCACCCAGCACAACCTGGCCGCGGTGCAGGCACAGGTCGAATACCTGCGCGCCCGCTTCCGCAAGGCCGGGCGTGAATGCGACATCCGCGTGCACCGGCACTGCGGCGAGTCCGGGGCGATCGGATCCGCGCTGGAGGCCCTGCGGCTGCATCGGGATCGCGGACAGACCACCACCTTCATCGGCATCGAGGCGGCGCAGCGCATCCGGCACCACACCGTGCGCGGCGAAGAGACCCGCTGCAACTTCTGCCGCAATCTCTGCCTGCGCACCTTCATCGACCTGCGCTTCGATGACGCCTTCGCGGCCGAGGTGCCGCCAACCAGCACTCCGGACGAGCATGATCCCGACTCCGCCGACGCGGCGCAGCAGCGCCGGGTGATCGTCGCGAACTGCGAGAGGGGCGCAGTCGAGGACACGGGGTCCATGCGCCGGATCAAGGCCGAGATGGACGAGACGGCGAAGGAGAATCCCAACTTCGTGGAGATCGCGGCACGCGCCGCGTTCAAGCCACCGGCGCTACCGCGCGCGTCCGATGCCCCGCAGCGCCGCTGGCTGGGCCTTGCCCTCGGCGAATCCCGGGCCAGGCGGGACGCGCGGGCTCTGCGGAAACAGGTCCGGATCGGCATCCCCAGGGTGCTGAACCTCTACTCCTGCGCACCCTTCTTCCTCGGCTACTTCCAGTCGCTCGGTCTCTCGCCCCGGCAGCTCGTCTTCTCCGCGGTGACGGACGAGACCCTGTACCGGCGGGGGGCGCGGCGCGGAAGCATCGACCCCTGTTTCCCCAGCAAGCTCGGCATCGCCCACGTACACGACCTGCTGGAGCGGGTGCACCCGAAGCGCCCCCTGACTCACGTCTTCTTCCCGATGATCGACGCGCTCCCGCCGCACCTCGAGGATGTGCAGGCCTCGAAGTCCTGTCCGACCGTGGTCGCCACCGCGGAGGCGACGCACGCAGCCTTCATTCGTGAGGACGACCTGTTCGCGGAACACGGGATCCGGTTCAAGAAGACCTTCGTGAATCTCGACGAGCCGATCCTCTGCGCCCGCCAGCTCTATCAGGACTGGCGCGAGGAGCTGGGGATCGGGCTGCGGGAGTCGCAACAGGCGGTGCGCGATGGCCTGACAGCGCTGTCGGCGTTCCTTGAGCGCATGCGAGCGCAGCAGCGGACGGAGCTCGACCGGCTCGAACGCGACGGGCGGGTCGGGATCGTGGTGCTGGGACGCCCCTACCACAACGACCCCGGGATCAACCACGGCATCCTGGAGGAGCTGCAGCGGGCGGGCTACCCGATCTTCTGGCAGGACGCGCTCCCGGTGGACCGGGACCTGCTCGAGCGCCTGTTCGGCGAGGAGGTCCGCGCCGGACGGATCGACTCCCCGCTGAGCATCGCGGATGTCTGGAAGAACCGCTTCTCAGAGCACAGTTCACGCAAGCTTTGGGCGGCGAAGTTCGTCGCACGCCACCCGAACCTCGTCGCGCTGGAGCTCTCGAGCTTCAAGTGCGGCCACGACGCCCCGCTCTACTCGGTGGTGCAGGAGATCGTCGAGTCCTCCGGCACGCCCTACTTCTGCATGAAGG
>JAGTVE010000294.1 GCA_018224485.1 Thioalkalivibrio sp.
ACAGGCTTGAATCCGGTTTCCGGCACGACTCACGAATGGAGGTATCCGGGATGCATCGATCGATCGCAGGCATGTTGCGCGCCGTCGCCGTCGGGTCCGCCTTGGGGCTGACCATGGCCGTTTCCGCGCAGGCCGACCAGCGCTTCATCACCATCGGCACCGGTGGCGTCACCGGGGTCTACTACCCCACCGGGCAGAACATCTGCCGGCTCGTGAATCGCGACCAGGACATCCACGGGATGCGCTGCAATGCCGAGAGCACCGGTGGCTCGGTCTTCAATCTGAACTCCATCGCGGCGGGCGAGATGGACTTCGGCGTTGCGCAGTCCGACTGGCAGCACCACGCCTACCACGGCACCGACCGCTTCGAGGACCAGGGCGCGAACCCCGAGCTGCGCTCCGTGTTCTCGCTGCACCCGGAACCCTTCACCGTGGTGGTACGCGGCGAGAGCGACATCGAGGGCTTCGACGACATCCCCGGCAAGCGCGTGAACGTGGGCAACCCGGGCTCCGGCCAGCGCGGTACCGTGGAACGGCTGATGGCCGAGTACGGCTGGACGATGGACGACTTCGCGCTCGCCGCCGAACTGCCCTCGCGCGAACAGGGACAGGCGCTCTGCGACAACCGCATCGACGTGATCCTGTTCACCGTCGGACACCCGTCGGCCGCCATCCAGGAGCCGATCGCCACCTGCGACGCCCGGATCGTCCCGGTGACCGGATCCGTGGTGGAGACCCTGGTGGAAGAGACGCCCTACTACTTCCATGCCACCATCCCGGCGGGCATGTACCCCGGACAGGACGAGGACGTGCAGACCTTCGGCGTGGGCGCGACCCTGGTCACCTCCACCAACACCACCGAGGACGCCGTCTATCACCTGACCCGAGCGGTGTTCGAGAACTTCGACACCTTCAAGGTCATGCACCCCGCCTTCCAGGTACTGTCCCCGGAGGGCATGATCGGCCAGGGCCTGTCCGCCCCGATGCACGAGGGGGCGCTTCGCTACTACCGCGAGGCGGGGATGCTGTCGGACTGAACGCGGACCAGGGGCTCTGACGCGTGGCCACGCCGCGCCCGGACTCCCGGGGCCCGGCCCCGGATGACACGACAACGCTGGTCGAGCATATGGAAACCGGGGCGCGGCGCCCCGGTTCCGCGACCCGCGCCCTGATCTACCTGACCGCGCTCGCGTGGTCGCTGTTCCAGCTCTGGATCGTCTCTCCCCTGCCCTACACGCTGGCCTTCGGGGTGATCCCGGAGACCCACGCGCGCTCGATCCACCTCGCCTTTGCCGTCTTTCTCGCCTTCCTGCTCTTTCCGGCGCGCCTGCCGTCTGCGCGCGGCCCGCACCTCGCCGCAGGCTTCTACTCCCTGCTCGGACTGGGTCTGTGGCTCCTTGCCTGGCAGCAGCACCAGGCCGAGCAGCCCTGGGTGACGGTCTACCTGCTGATGGGCGCCGCCGCGCTCGCGCTGGCCTGGCCGGCGTGGCGGGTGGCGCCGCTGGAACGCATCCCGGTGGTCGACTGGCTGCTCGCGCTGACCGCGGCCTTCGCCGCGGGCTATCTCTTCCTGTTCCACCAGGAGCTGGCCCAGCGGCCGGGACGCCCGGAACTGCCCGACATGATCGCGGCCGGTCTGGGCCTGCTGCTGTTGCTGGAGGCGACCCGGCGCGTGCTCGGGCCGGCGCTGATGGCGATCGCCGGCGTCTTCCTGATCTACACCTTCGCCGGTCCCTGGATGCCGGACCTTCTCGCCCACCGCGGTGCCTCCTTCGGGCGCGCGATGTCGCAGCAGTGGCTCTCCAACGAAGGGGTGTTCGGGATCGCGCTGGGCGTCTCCACCAGCTTCGTCTTCCTGTTCGTGCTGTTCGGCGCATTGCTGGAGAGGGCCGGTGCCGGCGGCTACTTCATCCGCGTGGCCTTTTCCCTGCTGGGGCACATGCGCGGGGGCCCGGCGAAGGCGGCGGTGGTGGCCTCGGGCCTGACCGGCGTGGTCTCCGGTTCCTCGATCGCGAACGTGGTCACCACCGGCACCTTCACCGTGCCCCTGATGAAGCGCACCGGGCTGACCGGCGCCAAGGCCGGCGCGGTGGAGGTCGCCAGCTCGGTTAACGGGCAGCTGATGCCCCCGGTGATGGGCGCGGCCGCGTTCCTGATGGTCGAGTACGTGGGCATCCCCTACGTCGAGGTGATCAAGCACGCCTTCCTGCCGGCGCTGATCGCCTACATCGCGCTCCTGTACATCGTGCACCTCGAGGCGCTGAAGGCCGGGCTGCAGGGTCTGCCCCGGCACCGGCCGAGCAGCCTGTCCCGTGGCGTGATCGGACTGGGGCTCTCGATCAGCGGGCTGCTGGTGCTGGCCGGGCTCGTGTACTTCGGACTCGGCTGGATCAAGGACGTGGCCGGAGATCGCTCCTTCTGGGTGATCGGGGGGCTGGTCGGTGCCGTCTACCTGCTGCTGCTCTGGCTGACCTGCCAGGTCCCGGACCCCGGACCGGAACTGGATCCGGCGATCAACGAGGTCCCCGACCCGGGCCCGACGATCCAGGGCGGACTGCACTTCCTGCTGCCGGTGGTGGTGCTGGTCTGGGCGCTGGTGGTCGAGCGGCTGTCGC
>JAGTVE010000295.1 GCA_018224485.1 Thioalkalivibrio sp.
AAGGCGGCCATCCGTGGCCGCCTACGGTCCTGACACGGGATCCCCCGATCCGGCCTGCAATGCCCTGTCGGGTGCGGGGTGGGGGCGGGCCTATCCGGACTCCTGCAGGAGGCGATGCCTCTCGCCGATTCAGCGGCGGGGAACATCGGCCAGGGGGCTGGCCTCCTACAGGGCGCCGAAACGGGCACGGCATTCGAGGGTGGTATCGGGCGGACCGTTGCCGGACCTTTGGCGGGCAGGGATGCCCGCCATCGAGCGCCCATGGAGGGCTCGAGCGTGTCCGGCAACGGTCCGCCCGATACCACCCCGCCCCCGCACGCCGGCGTCCTCCTCGCGTCCGAAGGCTCTTCCGTACCCGGCAGCAACGCGGTCTGCGGGCGACGCTGCACTGCAGCGAAACCGGTTTGACCTGATCATAAGGCCACTCTTATACTGCGGCAACTTTCTCGGGGAGGGGACGGGCCAGCGGCCGCGTCCGTCGAATGGCGCAACAGAGTTCCACGGCAGCGCTTCAGTCGCTCGCCCTGCAACTGGGCGTAACGCTGCTGGTGTCGACTGCCATGGTGCCGGTCAGTGCCGCCTGGGCGCTCGGGGCGCTGCTGGGCGGCGGCCTCGCCATCGCCGGGAACCTGCTCGTGGTTATGCTGGTGTTCCGCAACTACCGGGCCGCCGATCCCGGTGCCCTGACCACCCGGATGATGGGCGCGGAGCTGGCGCGGCTGGTGCTGGTTGCGGCGGGTTTTGCACTCGTCTTTGTCAGCGTCGAGGAGCCGGCCGTGTTCCCGCTTCTCGGATCCTTCCTGGTGGTGCACCTACTGCCGGTGTGGTGGATGCACCGGGTTTCTGATCAAGCAATGAAGAGATAACTGCATGGCTTCAGAAAACGCATTGCCCACCATGGAAGAGCACATTGCTCACCACTTGACCAACCTCACCTTCGGTCTGCACCCCGAGAACGGGCTGGGGTTCGCGATGACGAGCACCGAAGCGGCCGAGATGGGCTTCTGGGCCATCCACGTCGATTCGATGCTCTGGTCGATCGGCCTCGGTGTCCTCTTCCTGCTGACCTTCCGCGCCGCGGCGAAGCGGGTCACCGCCGATGTTCCCGGCGGCTGGCAGAACTTCGTCGAGTGGATCATGGACTTCGTCGACGAGAACGTCCGTGGCTCCTTCAAGCACAAGAACGACATGGTCGCGCCGCTGGCGCTGACGATCTTCGTCTGGGTCTTCATGCTCAACCTGATGGACCTGGTGCCCGTCGATTTCATCCCGCACCTGGCCTACCTCGCCGGCATTCCCTACATGAAGATCGTGCCGACCACCGACGTGAACGTGACCGTCGGCCTGGCGCTCGGTGTCTTCATCCTCATTCTGTATTACAGCCTGAAGATCAAGGGTCCGGTGGGCTTCATCAAGGAACTGACGGGGATCCCGTTCCAGACCAGCATCATCGTGCTCAAGCCGCTCTTCTGGGTGATCAACTTCGTGCTCGAGACGATCAACCTGATCGCCAAGCCGGTATCGCTCGCACTGCGACTGTTCGGAAACCTGTATGCCGCGGAGATGATCTTCATCCTGATCGGCGTGATGTACTCGGCCGGCCTGGTTCTCGGTCTGGTCGGTGGGGTGCTTCACGTCGGCTGGGCGATCTTCCACATCCTGGTCGTGCCGCTGCAGGCCTTCATCTTCATGGTCCTGACGGTCGTGTACATCGACATGGCCTACAGCGAGGAGCACTAGCGGGCCGTGCGGAGCGTCCGGCCGGATTCTCCGCATGACCCGCCGGGTCCCCCGACTCTCTATCAATTCAACTGACCGATTCAAAACTCGACTGGAGATACAAAGATGGAAATGGCAAACGCTCTGATCGTTCTGGCTGGCTCCCTGCTGCTGGGTCTGGCCGCCGTCGGTGCCGCGATCGGCGTGGGCACCCTGGGCGGTCGCTTCCTCGAAGGGGCGGCCCGGCAGCCCGAACTGATCCCGATGCTGCGCACCCAGTTCTTCATCGTGATGGGTCTGACCGACGCCGTGCCGATGATCGGTGTGGGTATCGGCCTCTACGTTCTCTTCGCTCTGGGCTGACCGGCTGACCGAGTCCCAAGGGCCCCTCACCACTGGTCAACCCGAGGTAGCAGGATGAATATCAATCTGACCATCATCGGCCAGCTGCTGGCATTCAGCATCTTCGTGTGGTTCACCATGCTCTACGTGTGGCCGCCGCTGTCCAATGCCCTGGAGACCCGGCGCAAGCGGATCGCCGACGGTCTCGCGGCCGCCGAGCGCGGCCAGAACGAGCAGCGCCTGGCCGAGGAGCGCGCGAAGGAGGTCATCAAGGAGGCGAAACAGCAGGCCAGCGAGATCGTCGCCGCGGCTCAGAAGCGTGCGAACGAGGTGGTCGAGGAGAGCAAGACCACGGCACGCGAGGAAGGCGAGCGCATCAAGGAGGCGGCTCAGGCGGACATCGAGCAGGAGACGAACCGCGCCCGCGAGGAACTCCGCAAGCGGCTGGCCGGACTCGTGGTGCAGGGAGCGGAGCAGATCCTGGCGAAGGAGATCGACGCCAAGGTGCACGGCGCCCTGCTGAAAGACCTGGCCGAACGGCTGTAAGGAGAGCCCATGTCCGACATGACACCGGTCGCCCGTCCGTACGCCCGCGCCGCCTTCGAGCTGGCGCAGGGCCAGGGAAACCTGCAGGCCTGGGACGAACAGCTCGGTCTGCTCGCGGCCATCACCGGAGACGCTCGCGTCAGGGCGGTCCTGACCGATCCGCGCACCGACCGCGCGGCGAAGGC